>USMR01000195.1 GCA_900555815.1 uncultured Collinsella sp. | reverse complement strand
AGACCTCGGCCACCGAAGGCGATGAGGAGGGCATCGTCGAGCGCGAGATTGTCGCCCATGTGACGACAGGCGAGACGCTTGGGGCACACGACCGTCACGTCGCCCGGAAGCTCATCGACCTCAATGTGCCGAGCTCGATCGCGTGGAGTTCGATGTGAAGTGATGCCGGCGGGGGGATGAATGCCTGCACGGACGCAAGTTACGACGAGGCGCAGATGCGATACGGACACGAGCAAATAGCGGGGTGCAGTTCACACCCGCGCCCCGTTCGCTGTTTTATTGCCGTGAATCAGACGTCCGCATCGACATCGCCAGACTCCACCGTAAACGCCGGATCGGTGCTCACAAGATAAAATCGGGTCACCTTGCTATCTCTAAATAGATAGAGCTGGCCCTGCTCGCGTCGGCGTGACATATACGCCACGTGGACCGTACCGAATTCTTCGCCGTTTTCCTTCTTTAATATCATGAAGTTGGGGTCATCCGTACGCTTAAACTGCCCGTCAACGCAGCTGTCGTCTTTGTCGACCAGTTGCCACCGATGGTTATCCTCTTCAAGAAAGGCCAGGGTTTCCAGACTCGTCTTGTCGTCCCGATAGTAACCGTCAATGGCAAACCCTTCGGAAGCGCATTCCTCCATATAGGACGTTTCTCGGCTTATAGCAAACAGCCCTGTAGCGCCCAGGAGCACAGCCAGGCAGACCACTGCAAGGGTTATCGAAATAGCACGGCGACCCATGTTAGCCCAACCGATAGTTGTTTAACGGAGCGCGAAACATACCTGGAACCTCCGATGTCAGGGGGAACGTCGCCAGCAGACTAGCGACAGCCATATGCTTCTTTTATCAAACCATATGGCTGCTACTCGCGGAGGGGATATCGGCGAGCGGCGTGTTTTCATACTCCATTGGTCAAACCTAAGCGCAGCCCTACAGCTCGTACTTGTACACGCGGTAGATATACTTTTCGGCTTCCATCTCGTAGGTAGCGATGGGCAGTCCATAGCGATCGTACTCGGCAAAGGTCTTGGCCTGGCCCGATGCCACGAGCATACTATTCGAATCGCCAACGCGCTGTGCGCTGCTCACGTAGCCCGAGAACGGCACTGCGATCTGGCCCACAAGCTCGTAGGCACGCGCGGTCTCGTCCACCGTAAAGACGCGCCCAAACGAATGCGTTCCCGTACTGTAGTCGGTCACCACCGCGGCGCCCAGCTGGCCCCAATCGAACTTGGGGTAGCTCTCGGCCGCACCAAAGTTGTTGTCGTATAACAGCACTTGGTAGCGACCAATCACGGTCGTCTCGTCGTTTGGCAGATAGGTCACACTGTGCTGGCCTGCGTTGAGCGAAAAATCGCCTTGGGCCTGCAGCAACTTGTCCTCAAAGCCCGAGCCGGCCCATTGCCACTCCTTTCTATTTCTGGGTCCATCTTCTCACTGTTGGCGGCCGGAAATGATCCGTTTTCCTCCGACCCCGAGGGATCATTTTTAGTACTTGAAGAAGCCCTCGCCCGAGCTTTCGCCCAGCTTACCTTCGTCGAGCATTTTCTTGAGGACGGACGCCATGGCCTTAAAGTTGTAGGGCATCATCATCTTCTTGAGCAGCGGGCTCACCAGGCCCGGGACCTTCTGATACTGCATAACGATGTTGTACGCCGTCTGGATGCCCACGGTGTCGAATACGCGGAACGGGCCCTTGGGAGCGCCGGTGCCGCGCGTCCACGCGAGGTCGATGCTCTTGGGGTCACTCACGCCCGAGACATACAGGTCGAGGCCCGAAAGTAGCCATGGCACCAGCATGGAATTGAGCAGGTAGCCGTTCTTTTCCTTGTTGACGGGAAGCGCCAGCATGCGAATGTCGTTGGCGAAGTCGACGAGCTCGTCGAAGTAGCGCTTGTCGGTTTGGTCCTGCGCCATGACCTCGGTCATGTTGTTCTTCCAGATGGAATTGGCAAAGTGCAGCGACAGGTACTTCTCGGGGCGACCAGTGTACTTGGCAAAGGTGCTCGGCAGCAGCGTAGAGGAGTTCGTCACGACGACGGTCTTTTGCGGGAGAACCGGGGCGAGCTTTTTGTAGAAGTCGATCTTTGCCTGGGTGTCCTCGGCCATAGACTCGATGACCAAGTCGGCGTCGGCCACTGCCTTGGCAAGATCGAGCTCCAGCTTGAGCGTGGAGTAGGCACGCTCGACAGCGGCGAGTGCCGCTTCCTTGTCGAAGGGCTGGCCGCTATCGGCGATACCGGCGCACCACTCGCCTGTGCCGTCCGCCATGCCCTCGATAGCAGCGATGTACTCCTCGCGCACATGATCGATCTTGGGCTGGGTGCGGCCGATGCTGCCCTCGCTGCGCAGCCAGATCGTCACATCAAAGCCGCAGTAGGCAGCCTGAAAGGCAATCTGGCTTCCCAGCACGCCGCCGCCGGCAACGCAAACGGTCTTGTAGCTCATAGGAACGGTCCTCTCTTACGTAACTCCATAGATATGTATTTATTCAACCGTAAGGGGACTGCGCGCTGGGGGTGGGTTCTATAAACGGGCGGTAATTTGCGGCGAACGGCAACACCTGTTCATTATCTCAGGGTTCCATGTCCAGTAAAAACGGGTGGCAGCCGCTACGGCTACCACCCGTTTGTCTCATATCTAGCCCATAGCAGACCAGCTACTTCTTAATGCCGCGCCCCAGGCGCTTGGCGACCGATGCAACGGCCTCCTCACTGGCAGATCCGCAGCTCGCACAGCCGTCGTGGGCATGCATCTGACCGGTGACCTCGTCCATCGCGAGCGGCGCCACCTTCTCGAGCTTAAAGCCCTTGCCGGCGCGCATGTTCTCCTTTGCCACGCTGATCATGAGCTTAATACGGTTGAGCTGGTTGACCTCGGATGCACCGGGGTCGTAGTCCACCGCGACGATGTTGCTCTCGGGATGTTGGCGGCGCAGCTCCTTGATCACGGCCTTGCCCACCACGTGGTTGGGCAGGCACGCGAAGGGCTGCGTGCAGATGATGTTGGGCGCACCGTGGTCAATCAGATCGAGCATCTCAGCCGTGAGCAGCCAGCCCTCGCCCATGTTGTTGCACACCGAAAGCACCGTGCGGGCCTTATCGGCCATGGTGCCGATGCGCTCGGGCGCCTCAAAGCGGCGGGACTTTTCGAGCATCTCCTCCACCGGCGTACGCATCCAGTCCA
>USMR01000194.1 GCA_900555815.1 uncultured Collinsella sp. | reverse complement strand
TGCGAAGAGCTGCCGGGGTTTCTGTCGTCTAAGGTGCCGAGTTGATGGACAGGAATCAAAGCACCGAGTCTGCGGCCCGTCATACGCAATGCGGGACCTCGACAACTTACGGACCACAGTGACGCCTCCCCGTCGCGCCCCGCGCTATACTCGTCCGCATGGATATCAACGCACGCAACATAGCAACGCCCGCCGCGGACGCGCCAACGACGCCGCCCGCCTCCGCCCCCGTCGTGGGCCGCTTTGCACCGTCGCCTTCGGGCCGTATGCACCTGGGCAACGTGTTCAGCTGCCTGTGCGCGTGGCTTTCGGCCCGCAGCCAGGGCGGCAGCATCGTGTTGCGCATCGAGGACCTGGACGATCGCTGTAAGCGCCCGGAACTTGCCGCCCAGCTCATCGACGACCTAGCCTGGCTGGGACTGGAGTGGGACGAAGGCCCCTACTACCAGCACGATCGCCTAGACCTGTACGAGGACGCCCTGCACCAGCTGCAGGACGCCGGCCTCACCTACCCCTGTTTTTGCACGCGCGCCGAGCTCCACGCCGCAAGCGCGCCGCATGCCAGTGACGGCACGCCCATCTACCGCGGCGCCTGCAGAGGCCTTTCTGCCGAAGAGGTCGCCCGCCACAGTGAGCTGCGCGCCCCGGCCACGCGCCTGCGCGTGCCCGCCGTCGACGACCTCGCAGACGATGTGATCGAATTCGTGGACCGCACGTATGGTGCCCAATGCGAGGCGCTCGCCACCGAGTGCGGCGACTTTTTGGTGCGCCGCAGCGACGGCGTGTTTGCCTATCAGCTGGCCGTGGTGGTCGATGACGCCGCCATGGGTATTACCGAGATCGTACGCGGATGCGACCTGCTTGGCTCCACGCCGCGCCAGATCTATCTGCAGCATCTGCTGGAACTGCCCACACCACACTACGCGCACATTCCGCTGCTCATGTCACCGGACGGCCGCCGCCTTTCCAAGCGCGATCGCGATCTGGACCTGGGCGAGCTCCGCGCCCGCTTTGGCACACCCGAGGCACTGCTGGGCTGGCTCGCCGGGCAAGCGGGCATCGCGCCGGACACCACGCCGCGCTCTGCCGAGCAACTGATCGAGCACTTTAGCTGGGGTGTTATCCGCGCACACCGGGAAAACATCACCATAACGGTCGAGTAGCCAAATACGCCCCGCCCCTACGCAACATCCCAAGGCTGGAGCTCGTCGCCCAGGCGAACGATGCAGTCGTAGAGCACGGTGTGACGCTCGGCCGGGTTGGCGTCGCGATGAAAATGGCCGTAGTACCAGCGCTTGTAGTCCAAGCGTTCTTCCAGCTCATCGAAAAATGCCGTGAGTCGATCAACGCCGGGGCAATCCCAGCCGGGCGCCGGATAGAGCGTGGGCGAAAGCATGCGCGTAGAGCAGGTATGGGTAATTACGTAGTCGACCTTCCAGCCCGCGCTGTCGAGCTTTGTCCGCGCCTCCTCAAAGTTGCGCTCGTCCGGTAGCTCCTGCGGCCACCAGCTGGAATAGGGAATGCGGTATTCCTTGTCCACGCTCGTGGCGCCGCCCATGGTAAAGACCGTTGAGCCATCGAGCTCAAAAACCTCGCCGCGCGTCAGGCGCCGTATGGGAGAAGTATCCGACAGACGCTGCGTCAGCCCACCGTGCCACAGCTCCATGGAACGCTCCGCCCAGTGATCGAAACGCTCGTGGTTGCCGTCGACGAACAGCACGGTATAGGGGCGCGACTCCAACCAAGCGATGTCGGCGCATTCCTCGGCAGAGAAATCCCACGGAAAGCCAAAGTCGCCCGCGACAATCAGATAGTCGTTGCCCGTCAGACTATCCCCAAGATCCCAGTCGCGCAGCTTTTGCATGTCGAGACCGCCGTGAATATCGCCCGTCACATAGACCGTCATCGGATTACCACTTCCCTGTAAGTCGCTAGCCCGCATTCTGCACAATCACTAGGCCAACCGTTCCAGCCCTTCCATCCCTTAGGGCTTACCCCTCGTTCTTCCATCCAAACGGGTCGAGCACCCAAAAAACCAGATCGAGCACGCCGCCGGTCATCATGGCGCCGGCAAGGGCCATGCAAACGTGCAGAGAGACGGCACTTCTGAGCACGTCGAATGGCCCCAGAACAGCCAGCAGCGCAACCGCTGCGCCGGCAAGGCACAACGCGAGGCACGGCCCCGCGTCCTTGACGCACTTCTTCGCGAGATGCTTTGCGTTGTCACTCATCAATATCGAACTCCTTAGAGGGTCGTTGTTTGGGTACATGCCGCCGCGACATAGCAGGGCGGCAGGGTAAGTGTCACATGCCGTGCGGACATCAATGGAGAAACCGCCTGCTCGACCAACCCTTGACGCCGTTTTGCACCGGCATCCCATCCCCCGCCATCGAGGTCTAATACTTTTCCCGAGAAGTGAACGGCTGTTTTTGAACCCCTGAAACATCCACATTTTTCGACGGCAAAATCGCAGGATTCCAGCGTCAAAA
This sequence comes from uncultured Collinsella sp., assembly GCA_900555815.1. GTDB lineage: Bacteria > Actinomycetota > Coriobacteriia > Coriobacteriales > Coriobacteriaceae > Collinsella. The sequence continues at coordinate 698 of USMR01000194.1, read as the reverse complement.
CCGCAGGAAACGACACGCTCAAAGTGTCGATGCTTCGGGGGTCCGATTTCACTCGTTCACTTCTCGGGAAAAGTATTAGACCTTGATTATTTGCTGCCCCGAGAGCGCGCCGCTTCCTTCTCTGGAACCCTCACTGGTGCTGGCACCCCTATTCGCTACGATCACATGCACGCCTATAATGAGGCACGTTTCCTGATGAGAAAGGAATCCAGATATGGACGAAGTCAACCACGCCGTTTTGGACAATCTTCGGGAGTTTTTCAACCGTGTCGACAGCGCGCGCAACAGTGTATCCCCAATTGAAGAGCCACATAGCGGCCCAATAGACGTCAAGGACTTTATCGCTCTGTGCAATCTTTGCGAGGCACAATCCAAATACAGCAGTGGAGACAGCGACGCCAAAGCGCTGGGCAACACAGTAGATTCCCTGGATCAACTTGACAACAGTGAGCTCGCTACGATGGAAGCCGCTCTCAGGGGAGGTGTATGGGGCGATTGGTGTGAAACCGAATGGAGGCAAGCGAGGCAGGCAAAAAGACTCAAACCGACAATTAACATAATGAAACAACACCCGGAAAACGCGGTCTTCTATCTTGCGCTCAGACACCGCACCGATAAGCAAAGGCTCTGTTAGACCAGGATTGACATACATGTGTCCCCACGGTGCCATATCGTTAGCCCTGTAGACCGCGATGATG
>USMR01000193.1 GCA_900555815.1 uncultured Collinsella sp. | reverse complement strand
TGGCCCGCCTTATAGCCCTCGGCGGGCCAGAAGCGGGAGGAGTCGGGCGTCAGCACTTCGTCGATGAGGATCAGCTTGCCGTCGACCATGCCGAACTCGAACTTGGTGTCGGCAATGATGATGCCACGGGTCGCTGCATACTCGGCGGCAGCCTTGTAAATCTTGAGGGACAGGTCGCGAATCTGCGCTGCGATATCCTCACCCACGATCTCGCAGCAACGCTCGAACGAAATGTTCTCGTCGTGGTCGCCGATCTCGGCCTTCGTGGACGGCGTGAACAGCGGCTCGGGAAGCTTGGAGGCCTCGGTCAGACCCTCGGGCAGCTGAATGCCGCAGACGGTGCCGTTCTCGTCATAGGTCTTCTTGCCCGAACCGGTCAGATAGCCGCGGACGATGCACTCGATAGGAATCGTCTGGGCCTTCTTGACCAGCATGGCGCGGCCTGCGAGGTAGTCACGATACTCGGCAAACTCCTCGGGGAAATCCGCCGGGTCGATGGAGACGAGGTGGTTGGGAACGATGTCGGCAAACTTATCAAACCAGAATGCCGAGATGCGGTTGAGCACCTCTCCCTTAAACGGAATCTCGTCGGGGAGAATGAAGTCGAACGCAGAAATGCGGTCGGTGGCGACCATCAGCAGGTTTTCACCGGCATCATAGATATCACGAACCTTGCCACGGGAATCCGGACGACGCTCCATCGTTGTCACGTGAGTCACTCCTTACCAAAATACGACAGTAATGCGGGTTCTTTCCCGCACGTTTTCGCAAACTCGGAGCGGCAGGGACGAAACCCCCTCCTTCACCGAATAGCGAAAAGCTAGTGCTCCATTGTAGTAGATGCCGCGTCCGCCGTGTGCTCGCGAGGCAGATGAATCGTAAAAGTCGTACCCTTTCCAAGCTCCGACTCCACGGATATGTAGCCGTGATGACGCTCGACAATCTGCTTGGTCACGGCGAGGCCCACGCCCAGACCACCCGCCTCGCGGGCGCGACTGGCGTCGGCACGCCAAAAACGACCGAAGATGCGCGACAAATCATCCTTGGCGATACCGATGCCCGTATCCGAAACCGCGATATCGACGTGCTTGCGGTCGCTGAGCACCGAAACCACGACCCAACCCCCCTCGGGGGTGTAACGCATGGCGTTGCTCATGAGGTTGATAACGCATTGCGTGATCATGTCGGGATCTGCCTCGACCACGTCATCGTGGCCCTGCGTCTCATCTGCAAAGCGCAAACGCAGGTCACGGTCGGCAAACAGGCGCTCCTGGCCATTCACAATCGAACGCACAAACGGCACCATATCCACCGGCTCCAGGTTGAGCGGCGCGGTACTGTTTTCCATGCGCGACAGGTCGAGCATCTGCTGAACCAGACGGGCCAGACGACGCGTCTCGGAAGCGACCGTCTCCAGATGCTCGTCGTCGGTGGGATACACGCCGTCCTGCATGGCCTCGACCGTTGCAAGCATGGCCATGAGCGGCGTACGCAGCTCGTGGGCAACATCAGAGGTCAGGCGCTTCTCGTGCTTCATATCCTTTTCGAGCGAGGTGGCCATCTCGTCGAAGGTCTCTCCCAGCTGATCGATCTCATCATCGCCGCGCAAGCCCGTACGAGCGGACAGGTCTCCATCGCGAATCTGCTTGGCGGTGCTGGTAATACGATGAATCGGCTTGGTGAGCATGCGCGACATGAGCGCTCCGATAACGACCGAGATGCAGACGGCCACAACCGCGGCAAGGGCCATGGCGTTAAAGGTCTTCTCTCTGAATGCTGAGTCTGCCCTGGTGAGCAGGGCATCGGAGCCAATCGCCCACAATTTGACCTGACCCACGTGCTCGCCGGAGGACGTCACGATCTCAACGTTGGCAACACTATTGGAATCGGTGGGAGCAGACGAGACTGGACTGTGCGATGCCTTCTTTCCGCTCGTACCGTCGGTCGTCGCCTGATTTTCGCGTACATCGGCAGTAGCGCTTGCCGAGGGCCACGAGTCGTCGTAGACGATGACGCCCTTTTTATTGACGACCTGCATACCAAGATCGTCGGACACCAAACTCGATGTCGCGACCGTACGCAGCTCCCCCGCAGTCCAAGAACCGTTTTCCTCATATGACGTTGCCAGCTTTTCGGCAGCGGAATTGGCGATTTCGACAATATTGGAGCGCGTGTAATCCGTAAAAACCGTGCCCCATACAACGGAGACTACGCCCACCAGCACCAATACCGTCATGAGCGATGTCAGGGCAAAAGCCAGGGCCATGCGCGAGGGATAGCTCATCGTTGGCCGCGAATCGGAACGAGGCGTGTTCCAACTAGCCTTGGAACCCGCCTCGTTCTCCTGCTTATGCTTTTGCCCGATTTCAAAGCGCGCAGGTGTCATATGTGATTTCCCTTATTTCTCGTCCGACTTATCGGTCTTGGTCGGAGCCTCGAAGCGGTAGCCGACACCATGGACGGTGTAGAGCCACTTGGGCTTCTTGGGGTCGTCGCCCAGCTTGGCGCGAAGGTTCTTCACGTGGCTGTCGATGGTGCGCTCGTAACCCTCAAAGTCGTAGCCGAGCACCTTCTCGACCAGCTCCATGCGGTTGTAGACGCGGCCGGGGTGACGGGCAAGCGTGGTAAGCAGCTTGAACTCGGAAGCCGTCAGGTCGACTTCCTTGCCCTCGACCAAAATCTTGTGGCCCGAGATGTCGATGACCAGATCGCCAAAGTAGAGCAACTCGACGGCCGGCTCATCGGCCTGGTGGGCACGGCGGAACAAGGCGCGCACGCGCGCGACAAGCTCGCGCGGCGAGAACGGCTTGATCAGGTAGTCGTCGGCACCGAGCTCGAGGCCGATAATGCGGTCTTCGATCTCGCCCTTGGCCGTCAGCATAATGATGGGGACATCCGAGGTGTCGCGAATGGTGCGGCAAACGCGCTCGCCCGGAATCTTGGGGAGCATGAGGTCGAGCACGACCAGGTCGAACTGATGCTTCTCGAACTCCTCGATAGCGGACTGGCCGTCGCCCACGCCCACAACCCAATAGCCCTCGCGCTCGAGATAGGCAGCGACAGCATCACGGATTGCCTTCTCATCCTCGACCAGCAGAATCTTTTTTGCATCTGAAGCCATAACACGGCCCCCCTGTCTCAATTAGCTAAGAACAAGCTCATTTTAACGCACCTGAGCCCACCGGGTATCGCATGGGTG
>USMR01000192.1 GCA_900555815.1 uncultured Collinsella sp. | reverse complement strand
CATCCCCGCTGGTGCCGCTTCTGACACCGTGGTCGAAGCCGCCCAGCAGGCAACCCTTGCCTTTGAGCAGGCCATGTACAAGTTCGAGACGCACCGCGCGCTTGCCGTGTGCGACGACTACCTGCGCGCCGCCAACAAGCGCTGGAGCGACGCCTCCAAGGCCGCCAACAAGCTCGAGGGTAACGAGGCAAACGCCGCCATGACGCAGGCCCTCGTCGACGCCTTTACCGAGCTGCGCGTGGCGACCGTCCTGATGCACGGTATTGTGCCGGCCGGCTGCGAGCTCATCTGCGAGTACTTCGACGTCGATCCGGTCGCCTTCTTTAGCTGGGATAACATCTTTGCCTCCACGGACGAGTTCGTGGAAAGCCTGGGCGAGAAGCCCGGCGAGCACCGCGTGAAGCCGCTGCCCCCGCGCTTCGACTTCTTCAGCAAGCACGAGAGCCAGTACTAAAACAACACTCGACATGTAATGGAATGGGAAGGAAAGACGGATGTCCAAGCCGCGTCGTCGTAAGCAAAAAAAGCAGGTTAAGCCCGAGCTCAAGCTTAGGCAGTTTGCTGCTACCGAGCTTTCCGACCAGCTTGCCGCCCAACACTCCGCCGCCGACCTGCTGCGCTTTATGGTCGACACGGTCGCCGGCGCCTATGCGCCCGCCGATGCTCACCTCATGATCGCGGGCTTCGGTGCCCCAGCCGCACGCCCGGTCACGCTGCGCGCCAACACGCTCAAGGCGACCGCCGAGGACATCGCTGCGGCGCTCGATGCAGCCGGCATCGCCCACAACCCCGTCGCCTGGTACCCAGACGCCTTTATCCTGCCCGAGGCCCAGGTTTCCGATCTGTGGGACCTCGACATCTACCGCGACGGCAAGATCTACCTGCAGAGCCTGTCATCCATGATGCCGCCGTTGGTCCTGGGCGCCCAGGCAGGCGAGGACATCCTGGACATGTGCGCAGCCCCTGGCGGCAAGACGACGCAGATCGCCGCCCTCACGCAGGGACAGGCACACCTCACCGCCTGTGAGTTGAACTTCCCCCGCGCCGAGAAGCTCGAATCAAACCTCCATCGCCAGGGTGCCAAAAACGTGCCCGTCATGCGCATCGACGCACGCGAGCTCGACGAGTTCTTCCGCTTCGACCGCATCCTGCTCGACGCCCCCTGCACCGGCACGGGCACCGTCATCAGCGGCAACGAGAAAAGTCTGCGCGGCCTGACCGAGCAGTTGCTGAGCAAGTGCACCCGCTCGCAGCGCGCGCTTCTGGACCGCGCCATGGGTGCCCTCAAGCCGGGCGGCACGCTCGTCTATTCCACTTGTTCGATCATGCCGCAGGAAAACGAGGACGCCCTGCAAGAGGCCCTCGACAAGCATATGGACTGCGAGCTCATCCCCCTTGACGGCACGCCGAGCGAAAGCGAAGCACGCCGCGCCCAGGAAGCCGGCGAGGAGCCGCGCGTCGAGTCCAACGCTCTGACCGAGGCCATTGCCGCGGGTCAGGTATCGGCCATCGCCAACGGCCTGCCCGGCACGCTCACCATTCCGCCTAGCCGCGACTTTGAGGGCTTCTACATTGCCCTGATTCGAAAACGCAGCTAGCGCACGGATCCAAAACTCAACAAGCTATCTCTGTGCGCGTTTGCCCTGCTGGTCGCGATGCTGTTTAAGCATCGCGCGCTCCTTGCGTTCGGCCCTTTTGCCCTTAATGGCCGTGACCACAAAGTAGATGACCGCGGCGGCAACGATTGCGGCCACACACAGGCCAATCGAGCCAAACATTGCTGTCAATTCCATACCGCGTCACCTCTCTTTTAAACGGGACATTCAAGATAGCACCTCGATACCCGCCACCACAGCTCCTTCACGTTCGCCGGCCCTTCGGTCTAACGGATGGCGCGGCGGGGAAAAATCAACTCGTCAAACGATTTAGCATTCGCTATTCCGGCTGCATCGCGCCGGCCGTCATCACATAGAATCGAGCCTCCATGGATACCCTCAACGATCTAAATGAGCGCGTCGACGCCTTTGTCGGCACCAGCTCCTTCGACACGCCTGCCGCGGCAAACGACCAAGCTCCCATCGATGTGCCCGCCGAGGTTCACGAGGACATCGTCGCCTCGGTCGATTTCTCCGAGGTCGAGCTCGCAGACGAGTTCACCGAGCCCCAGGTAGCCGTGACCCCCAACGGACTGCTCCCCATGGAGCCACTGCCCATCGACGGACGTTTGCGCAAGGCGGCCCTTCGCATGCCCGACGAGATCGAGGAGGCCAGCGGCTTTACGCTCTTCGGCCGACGCATCAAGTCGCTCATTTACACCACCGACGTCGCGGTTATCCGCAACTCCAACGCCGATGCCGTCTTTGCGGTATACCCTTTCACGCCGCAGCCCGCCATTACGCAAGCGCTGCTGACCGTCGCCGAGTGCCCGGTCTTTGTAGGCGTGGGCGGCGGAACTACGACCGGTAAGCGCTCCGTGCAGATGGCAGCCGTCTCCGAGATGCAGGGCGCGGCGGGCTGCGTGGTCAACTCCCCCGCTACTGCCGAGATGGTAGAGCACATCACCAACATCGCCGACATCCCCGTCATCGCCACGGTCGTTCGCTGCGACGACGATGCCCACGCCAAGGTGCGCGCTGGAGCCAAGATTCTCAACATCGCCGCCGGCAAGAACACGCCCCAGGTCCTACGCGAGCTGCGCGAGCACTATCCCAACCTGCCGCTCATCGCGCCGGGCGGCAAGACGCCCAAGAGCATTCGCGAGACCATCGCCGCCGGCGCCAACGCCATCATCTGGACACCGCCTTCGGCCCAGCAGCTACAGACCGACATGATGCAGCGTTATCGCAAGATGAAGGAAGACGCCACACCTGTCATCTCGCGCGACGACGTGCCCATTATCGACCAGGTCGCCGCCGCCGAGGTCAGCCAAGTCGAGAACATGAATCCCGACGTGCCGATTCCCGACGAAGTCATCGAGCGCGTCGCTTCGATCCACGAGCGCGTCGAGGAGCGTCGCGCCAATCGCGGCCTCAAGCCGTCACTGCACGGCTTCTTCTTCCGCGGAAAGAAACGCTAGCCGCAACAGCAAGGCCCGCTCCACAAACAACGGAACGGGCCCTTTCTGTTATCGAATGTCAGGAGGGACAGGCGCAGCGGTTAAAACTGTCAGCCAGCCCACGAACGTTAATCCACGCGCTTGTCGCCCATAAAGAAGAGCGCCACCGTACCAGGTCCGGT
>USMR01000191.1 GCA_900555815.1 uncultured Collinsella sp. | reverse complement strand
CCCAAATGGAGCCAAAGTCGTTGAGGACCGCTTCCACGCACGCGTTGACGGCAGCGGGGTCGGCCACGTCGCATTGATATGAGCGCGCCGTGGCGCCAGCCGCCTCGCAGGCGTCGCACGTCTCGCGCGCCGCATCGACGCTGCCGGCATAGACGACGGCGATATCGTAGCCATCCTCCGCCAGACCGATAGCGCAGGCGCGGCCGATACCCCGCGAGCCGCCCGTGACCAGTGCCACGCGACGTGAGTCGTTGCGCTCGAGCGCGCCATTGTTCAAGTTGCCCATGTCATTCCTTTCGGGTTACAGCCCTGTGGACTATGCGAGCTCGTCGGCAATAGCTGCGACCTGCTCGGCCGTCTCGCACGAATACACACGAACGTCGCTCAGCGTACGCTTGACCAGGCCGGACAGCGTTTTGCCGGGGCCGACCTCAATAAATGTGTCGATGCCTTGATCCTGCAGAGCATGCAGCGTATCGACCCAGCGTACGGCATGGCTCACCTGATTGGCCAAGACATCCGATGCCGTCTGGGGATCCGCCGGATAGGGCGCCGCTGTCATATTTGCCAAAACAGGAATGAGCAACGGGGACGGCACGTGACCGGCCTCAATATATGCGGCAAGGCCACAGGTCGCCTCGGCCATATAGGGGCTATGAAATGCACCCGACACCGCGACCTTCATGGCGCGGCCGCCAGCCTCTTTTACTAGGACGTCGAGCTCCTGCAGCGCCTCGGGCGCTCCGGCCACAACCGTCTGCTGTGGGCTGTTGTAGTTGACTGGCCAGCAGTCCTCGCCGGCCTGCGCAGCCAGGTTCTCGACTTGCGCAGCATCGAGCTTGATGACGGCGCGCATGCCGCCAGGGTGACGCTCGGCCGCCGTGGCCATCAATGCCGCGCGCTCACACACGAGCTCAAAACCCGCTTGCGTATCGAATGCCCCCGCAAAGCTGAGCGCAGCGACCTCGCCCAGCGAGAATCCCGCACAGGCGGCAGGCACCACGCCGCGCTCGCGCAGGGCGACGGCGACAGCCAAGTCGTGCACGAACACGCAAGGCTGCGTGTTCTCGGTCTGCGAGAGCTCCTCCTTGGAGGCGCTCCGGCACTGCTCGCTCGTCCCCGGGCGGTGCTCCAGCGACATATCGCAAGCGTCGCGTGGCACTGCTCGCTCGTCCCCGGGCGCACCTCATCGGCAATGACGAACACCTCGGCGGCCGCCGGCGATGTCTCGATCAAGTCGACGCCCATCGCGGGGTGCTGGGCACCCTGGCCGGCAAACAAAAACGCTACGCCACCCATGCGCACGCACCCTTCAGGACGTGCTCGGCGCCATCGACCAGGTCGTCAACGATTTCGCGTGCGCTCTTGCGCTCGTTGACCATGCCGGCAATCTGTCCACACAAAAACGAACCCTCTTCGTAGTTGCCGTCCTTGGCGGCCTTACGCAGCGCACCGGTTCCCATAGCACCGAGCTCCTCGGCACTCGCACCGGAACCCTCGCTCTTGGCATAGGCGTTGGTGAAGGGGCTCTTGAGGGCGCGCACTGGATGCCCCGTCGAGCGACCGGTCGCACGCGTCGAAGTGTCGTTGGCCTTCAGGACCATCTCTTTGTACTGCTCCGAGACGGTGCACTCATTCGCAACGAGAAAGCGCGTACCCACCTGGACGCCGGCTGCGCCCAGCATAAAGGCAGCCGCCACGCCGCGGCCGTCGGCAATACCGCCGGCGGCCACAACGGGAATGTCGACCGCATCGACGACCTGCGGCACCAGTGCCATCGTCGAGGTCTCGCCAATATGGCCGCCCGATTCGGTACCCTCGGCAACAACCGCCGTGGCTCCACGACGTGCCACGAGGCGCGCCAGCGCCACCGAGGCAACGACCGGGATGACCTTGATGCTCGCCTCGTTCCACGCCTTCATGTACTTGGCGGGATTGCCGGCGCCCGTCACGACGACCGGCACTCGCTCGTCAATCACGACCTGTGCAACCTCGTCGGCAAACGGGCTCATGAGCATGACGTTGACGCCAAAGGGCTTATCCGTCTTGGCGCGCAGCTCATGAATCTGGTCGCGAAGCCAGTTGGCGTCGGCGTTCATGGCCGCGATGATGCCTAAGCCACCCGCCTCGGACACTGCGGACGCCAGCGAGGCATCGGCAATCCAGGCCATACCGCCCTGGAACACGGGCTTTTCGATGCCGAGCAGATCGCAGAGAGGAGTCTTGAGCATCTCTACTTCTCCAATGCCGCCTCGACCGTATCGGCGAACTCGCCGACCGTCTTGGGGTTCTCCTCGGTATCGAGCTGGATGCCAAACTCGTCCTCGACGGCAACGAGGATCTCGACGGTGCCCAGGCTGTCGAGACCAATCTCCTCGAGCGTGGACTCGGGCTTCATCTCGACATCGTCAAGACCGGCGGTCTCGCGGATAACGTCGCAAACGCGCTCGAAAGTCTTCTGATCTGCCATGGTAGTTCTCCTTTGTTTGTGCCCTAGGGGCGTTTTTTCCTATGTGCAACTACTTCCAACGAAGCAGATAGCCACCTATATCCAGGCCGGCGCCAAATCCAACGAGAGCGATGGTGTCGCCTGCATTCAGTGCGTCGGTACTTGCCAGCCGGTCAAGCGCAAAGGGAATGCAGGCGCTCGAAATGTTGCCGGTCTCCCGCAGCGTTCGAACCACGCGTTCGTCTGGCACGCCAAGGCGCTTGACCGCCTGACTCAGGATTCGTTCGTTAGCCTGATGGAATACAAAATGATCGATATCTTCGACCGAAATGCCCGCATCGCTCGCAAGCTTATGGACCGTGTCGCAGATGGCGTTGACGCCGAACTTGAACACACGGCGGCCATTCATGGACAGCACGCTCTCGCTATCTGCGGAGGCCTTAAACGGCGAGGTGCCGACTAGACCAGGAACGCGCAACGTCTCGACGTCGGGCGCCGTCGAAAGCTCAACGGCAAGGGGGCTGTCTCCCCCAGCCTCAATCACTGCGGCGCCTGCCCCATCGCCAAAGAGCACGCAGGTGGCACGGTCGGTCCAGTCGAGCGCGCGCGTCATCTGCTCGGCAGCAACGACAAGCACGCGTTCGGCACGGCCGCGGGCGATATAGCCCTCGGCGACATCGAGCGCAAATACGAAGCCGGCGCAGGCCGCCGAGACATCGAAGGCAGGGCACGTCGCGCCTAGTCGCTCAGCAACGGCACAAGCCTCAGCGGGAACAAGGTGGTCACCCGTC
>USMR01000190.1 GCA_900555815.1 uncultured Collinsella sp. | reverse complement strand
TTCCAAGACATCATCCTGCGCCTCCAGCAGTACTGGGGCGAGCAGGGCTGCGTCATTATGCAGCCCTATGACTCCGAGGTCGGTGCCGGTACCTTCCATACCGCGACCACGCTGCGCTCGCTCGGTCCCGCCGAGTGGAAGACCGCGTACGTGCAGCCCTGCCGCCGTCCAGCCGACGGACGCTACGGTGCGAATCCCAATCGCATGCAGCACTACTACCAGTTCCAGGTCATCCTCAAGCCCTCTCCCGATGACGTTCAGGAGCTCTACCTCGGCTCCTTGCGCGCCATTGGCATCGAGCCGCATCAGCATGACGTGCGTTTTGTCGAAGACGACTGGGAAAGCCCCACACTGGGTGCCTGGGGTCTGGGCTGGGAGGTCTGGCTCAACGGCATGGAGGTCACGCAGTTTACGTACTTCCAGCAGGTAGGCGGCATCGAGGTCGACCCCGTACCCGTCGAGATCACCTATGGCCTAGAGCGCATTGCCATGTATGCGCAGGGCGTTAACTCGGTCTACGACTTGGTGTGGAGCTACCTGCCCGACGGCACGCCCATGACCTATGGCGACGTGTTCCTCGAGAACGAGCGCGAGTTCAGTGCCTATAACTTTGAGGTCGCAAACGTCGAGATGATGCGTCAGAAGTTTGATGACTACGAGGCCGAGTGCCATTCCTGCCTGGAGCGCAAGCTGCCGCTGCCGGCGTACGACTGCGTCATGAAGTGCAGCCACGCTTTCAACCTGCTCGATGCCCGCGGCGCCCTGTCCGCGGTCGAGCGTGCCAACTACATCCTGCGCGTCCGCGCCGTCGCCAAGGCGTGCTGCGAGGCCTACATGGCCGAGGTCGCCGGAGTCAACGAGAATGCCGACCAGGAAGGCGAGGTGGCGTAAGCCATGGCAGACGCTAAGGATTTCCTGTTTGAGATCGGTACGGAGGAAATGCCCTCTGCACCGCTGAACAATGCCGTCAAGCAGCTTGGCACCATGATCGCCAAGGGTCTCGACGAGGCCGGTCTGGCCCACGGCGAGGTCCGCGTGATCTCGAGCCCGCGTCGCCTGGCTGCACTCGTTGCCGACGTTGCCACCGCGACCGATGAGGTTCACGAGGTCAAGCGTGGCCCCGCGGCCAACATTGCGTTTGATGCCGACGGCAACGCCACCAAGGCCGCCCAGGGCTTCGCCCGCAAGTGCGGTGTGGCTGCCGAGGACCTGGTCCGTCGCGAGGACACCGACGGTCGCGAGTATGTGTTCGCCGAGAAGAACATTCCCTCCGCACCGGCTACGCCGATTCTGACCGCTCTGTGCGAGAAGACCATCGCCGGCCTGCAGTGGCCCAACTACCGCTCCCAGCGCTGGGGCCACGAGCACGCCACGTTCGTGCGTCCGGTCCGTTGGATCTGCTGTCTTCTGGGCGAGGACGTTGTGCCCGTGTCGTTTGCCGACGTGACGAGTGGCAACACCACGCGTGGTCATCGCGTGCTTGGCCCTGGTGACCATGTTGTTGCCAGCCCCGCCGTCTACGAGCAGGTGCTCGAGGACGCCGGCGTGCTTTCTGCCGAGCGTCGTCGTGAGGCCATCCTCGCCGGTATCGCCGAGGTCGAGGCCGCTCGCCCCGGCTGTCATGTCGACACGCCCAAGAAGGTCTTCGAGGAGGTCATTAACCTCTGCGAGTGGCCGACGGTGCTCGTCGGTACCTTCGATGAGGAGTTCCTCAAGGTCCCGCACGAGATCATCTGCGAGTCCATGCTCACCAACCAGCGCTACTTCCCGATCTATGACGGCGAGGGCAAGCTCACGCGTGAGTTCGTGGTCGTTTCCAACAGCAAGCCCGAGAACGCCGAGCGCGTGATCGACGGCAACGAGCGCGTTGTGCGTGCCCGTCTGGACGATGCCAAGTTCTTCTACGAGGAGGACTTGAAGATCTCCCTCGACGAGTTCCGTGAGCGTCTGGCCAAGGTTGCCTTCCAGGAGAAGCTCGGTAGCGTGCTCGCCAAGTCCGAGCGCATCGAGCAGCTCGCGCTCGCTATTGCCCGTGAGGCACACCTGGGTGCTCACCTGGCAGCCGACGCCGGCCGTGCCGCGCACCTGTGCAAGGCCGACCTGGTGTCCAACGCCGTCGTCGAGTTCACGAGCCAGCAGGGCGTGATGGGCGGTTATTACGCGACCGCGATGGGGGAGAACGACGAGGTCGCCCACGCCATTCGCGATCACTATCGTCCCCGCTTTGCCGGTGACGAGCTGCCCGAGGGCACCGCTGGCTGCATCGTGGCCTGTGCCGACAAGCTCGATACCATCGCCGGTATCTTTGCCGTCGGCGAGCCCCCGACCGGCTCTTCGGACCCCTATGCGCTGCGTCGTGCCGCTATCGGCATCATCAACATCCTGCGCGACCGCCTGCCGATCGACCCCACGTCGCTCATTGACTTTGCTCTCGAGCTCTACAGTGAGCAGGGCATTGAGTTCGACGCCGCCGAGGTCGCCCAGCAGGTTCGCGACTTCTTCCATGGCCGCCTGGTGAGCATGGCCCGCGACGAAAAGATCCCGGCCGATACCGTTGCCGCCGTCTCCGCGGTGCACATCATCGCCCCGTCCGTCTTCTTCGCCCGCTGTGCCGCCCTCGACGAGGCCCGCAAGAACGACGCCGAGACGTTCGACAACCTTGCGACCGCCTATGCTCGCGCTGCGCATATCTCCAAGCCCGAGCTGGGCGTGGAGTACGACCGCAGCCTGATGGGCGAGGTCGAGCTCGCGCTTGCAGATGCCTCCGAGGCCGCTCAGACCGCTGTCGATGCCGCCCTTGCTGCCGAGGACTACCCGGCCGCATTTGCCGCCCTCGCCGCCCTGCGCGCGCCCATCGACCGTTTCTTCGATGAGGTCATGGTCATGGACAAGGACGAGCAGCTCCGCGATAATCGCCTTAAGCTGCTCAACCGCTTCGAGGCCGTTTTCTCCGGCATTGCCAACATCGGTGAGCTTGCCCGCAAAAAGTAAGCCAGCCTGCGCGTAAGCGCAAAAGGAGCCCTGCATGGATTGCCCGGTCACCGCTCGTCCCACCGTTATCGTTATCTCCGACTCGCTCGGTGATACCGCTTGTGAGGTGGTGCTTGCGGCGTCCGGGCAATTTGATGAAGGGGCTTTTTGTGTTTTGCGCCTGCCTAAGGTGACTTCTGTGGAGCAGGTCAAGTCATTTGTGGGGCCGCGCGTCGATGCCGACCATCGCGATATCGCCGTGTTCCATACCATCG
>USMR01000189.1 GCA_900555815.1 uncultured Collinsella sp. | reverse complement strand
CATAATCACTGGCTGCTCGGCACCCGAATACATGCCAGTCGCCTTAAACTTGGTACAACCACGACCCAGGCCATACATGATATCGGCAGCGATATCAGGGAACTTGTCCGAGATGATGAGTACCATACGGCGTTTGTTGCCACCATCGACCACGGCATCGATCACGTAGCCGCTAATGACCATCGAAAGGCCTGCATATAGTGCGTTTTCGATTGAAAAGACCGGAGCCGACAGCGCGCATACGGCAACATCGATCGCCATGACGGTCGAGCCCACGGGCAGTGAGGTATTACGCGAGATGATTTGGCCAATCGTGTCCGAACCGCCGGTGTTGGCGCCGGCGCGCAGCACCATGCCGTAACCGATGCCCGTCTGAATACCAACGGGAAGCGATAGGCCACGCGATGCGCCGACCGCCTGGATAATGGTGGCAAGGCCCGTAACGCCACCGGCAGCAAGGCCGTTGGGAATCAAAAACAGGTCGGTCGCAATAGCGGCCAGAGCGCACCCCAACATAATCTGGGGCAGGTCGTGAAAGAAGTTCATCGATAGAATGCGCTTGATGTCCAGACGATATGCCATGCTGCCTCCCTCAAAAAAGCGCACCCAAACAGATGCGCTTCGAACTTCTTGCTGTATTCGATTCTACCGATTCGCCGGACAAAAACCACCCCTGCGCAGGGTTTGCTCTGGATACAAAACCACCCTGCTGGGAGGGTTTTAATCCATCTCCACATAAACCGGGCGGTTTATGCAGACGGGGTCTCCGCGTCGGCGTTGCCGGTGGCCCAGCGATGGTAGCCAATAACAAACGGGTCTAGGTCGCCATCGTCAAGAACGGCCTCGACATTGCTGGTCTCCACGCCCGTGCGTAGGTCCTTGACCATCTGGTACGGGTAGAGCACGTAGCTGCGAATCTGGTTGCCAAAACCAATCGTGGTCTTGGGTCCGCGGATCTCATCGAGTGCCTCGGCGCGCTTCTCGAGCTCAATCTCGTACAGGCGGGCCTTGAGGATCTGCATGCACGCGGCCTTGTTCTGAATCTGGCTGCGCGCGTTTTGGCAGGTGACCACAATGCCGCTGGGGAAATGCGTCACGCGCACGGCGGAGTCGGTGGTGTTGACGCCCTGACCGCCCGGGCCGCTCGCGTGGTACACGTCCACGCGGATGTCATCAGGACTGATTTCGATGCCGATATCATCGGGTAGCACGGGGATGACCTCGACGCCGGCAAACGTGGTCTGGCGGCGCTTCTTGTCGTCGGTGGGGCTAATGCGAACCAAGCGATGGACGCCGGCCTCGGCGCGCAGCATGCCAAATGCGTCCTTGCCCTCGACGGTAAAGGTCGCGCGGTCGATGCCGATGACCTCGGCCGCGGGACAGTCGTTGATGGTGACCTTCCAGCCGCGACGCTGGCAGTACTTCATGTACATCTTAAAGAGCATGAAGGTCCAGTCCTGGGCCTCCAGACCACCCTGTCCGGGCTTGATGGTCACAATGGCATCGCCGTGATCGAACTCACCGGTAAACCAGCTCGAAAGCTCAAGCTCGTCGATGGCGCGGGATAGGCGCTCCGCCGTGGCGGCAGCCTCCTCACGCAGCGCAGCGGCATCGGGGTCATCGCCCATTTCCTCGGCAAGCTCCAACGCGGCACGAGCATCGGAAAGCTCACCGCGTGCCGTATCCACAGCGGCGATGTCCTCCTTGGCGCGTGCAATCTCCTCCATCGTGGCGCGAGCGGCATCGGCGTCATCCCAAAAGCCCGGGGCGACGCTTTTGGCCTCGAGCTCCGTTACGCGGGTGCGCTTCTCGTCCAAATGGAGATACGACTCGACCTCGCCGAGTCGGTCCGCAAATGCGTCCAACTCGGCGGGCGTTACCTCTAGAGTCTCGGCCATTAACGATTCCTGCCGTGGCAGTACTTAAACTTCTTACCGCTACCGCAAGGACACAGTTCGTTGCGGCCCACGTTGACATAAGGGTCATCGCTCTCGGACTTGCGGTAGGTCGTCACCTTGCCACCGTTGTTAACGGCAGCCGGACCACCCTGGACGGCGGTGCGGGCCTGCACCTGAGCCTGCTTGCGCAGCACCGAATCGCTGTTGTCGCCATCGACCTCGGCAGGACCAGAGAAGTGCGCACCCTTAAGGGCGGGGTCCTCCTTGTGCTCCACAGCCCGCGGGGCAGCTTTGAGCTCAATGCGCAGAACCGTGCGCAGGTAATCCTCGTACATGGTATCGACGAGCATCTGGAACGCGCCGTAGGCCTCGGTCTTATACTCAACCAGCGGGTCGCGCTGGCCAAAGCCGCGCAGGCCGATACCGGTCTTGAGGTAGTCCATCTCCTGCAGGTAGTTCATCCAACGCGTATCGATGACGCGCAGCATGACCTGGGTATTGAGCTCGCGCATCAAGTCCTCGCCCAGGCGCTCGGCCTTCATGTTGTAGCACTTCTCAACATAGGCCAAGACATCGGCGGCCAGGGCTTCAAAGTCCTCGTCGGGGAACTGAGGAGTATCGATATGCCCGGTCAGCTCGACGACCCACTTACGCAGACCCTCAAGATCGCGCTCGCCCTCGTGGCTGTCCTTGGTGCAGAACTCCTGAACACAGCGGTACACGGTATCGTGCATGACCTCGGTGATGTGGTCGGTCAGGTCCTTGCCGTCCAGAATCTTGTTGCGCTCGGCGTAGATGACCTGGCGCTGCTTGTTCATGACGTCGTCGTACTCAAGAACGCTCTTGCGCATGGAGAAGTTAATGCTCTCGACCTTGTGCTGGGCGCTCTCGACGGCCTTGGAGATGATCTTGTGCTGGATCGGCATATCGTCGCCCATATCGGCCGTGACCATCATCTTGGAGACGCGGTCCATCTTGTCGCCGCCAAACAGGCGCATCAGATCGTCCTGTAAGCTCAGATAGAAGCGGCTTTCGCCGGGGTCGCCCTGACGGCCGGAACGTCCCCGCAGCTGATTGTCGATCCGCCGGGACTCGTGGCGCTCGGTGCCGATGATGAACAGGCCGCCGGCGGCGCGAACCTGCTCCGCCTCCTGCGCGATGGCGGCCTTGTGCTTTTTCAGCAGCTCTTCGTAGGTGTGGCGCACTTTCAGAATTTCCGGGTCGCTGGTCTCGGCGTAGGAGTCGGCCTCCTGTAAAAGCTCCTCCGGAAAGTCCATCTTGGCAAGCTCCGCTTTCGCAAGGAAGTCGGCGTTGCCGCCCAGCATAATATCGGTACCACGGCCCGCCATGTT
>USMR01000188.1 GCA_900555815.1 uncultured Collinsella sp. | reverse complement strand
CCTTTGCACGAATATAAGTTTTCTGACTTGCATTGCTTTCAAT
Organism: uncultured Collinsella sp.; assembly: GCA_900555815.1. Lineage (GTDB taxonomy): Bacteria > Actinomycetota > Coriobacteriia > Coriobacteriales > Coriobacteriaceae > Collinsella. Next base: position 3,207 of record USMR01000188.1, on the reverse strand, counting down.
ATGAGAAATTCTGAAATCATCTTGATCCTTTAAATTATCTCTGTTTGAAATTTGATTTTGAGTTAAATTATCCGTATTGTTTTTATCGTCACCAAACCACATTCTGTCATATGACGCAACGAATGCATCCGGAATATTGCTTTCTGTCAAAGCCGCTCTTGCCGCCGGCCCCGGATCGCCCGAGCGCGCCCGTTATATCTTCCGCGATGGTCGCGGCGAGCATGGCGAGCTGCCTCCCACCAATTGGAATGCCAACTTTGGCGGCCCCGCATGGACGCGTGTTGCGGACGGTCAGTGGTATCTGCACATGTTTACGCCCGAGCAGCCGGACTTTGACTGGTCATGCCCTGAGGTTCACGCGCTCTTTTGCGACGTCCTGGCGTTTTGGAGCGATCGAGGCGTCGACGGCTTTCGCATTGATGTGGCGCAGGGTCTCGCCAAGGATCTCGACCGCGATGACCTCGACCGGTGGCATCTCGCCGAGGGCGATGACATGGTTGACGACGGCACCCATCCGCTGTGGGACCGCAACGAGGTCCACGAGATCTATCGAGAGTGGCGCCGCGTGTTCGACCGCTATAATCCGCCACGCAGCGCCGTTGCCGAGGCGTGGGTGCTGCCCGAGCGCCAGTATCTCTACGCGCGTCCCAGCGAGCTTGGCCAGACATTCAACTTTGAGTTTGCCAAGGCCACTTGGACCTATGATGACATGCACACTGCAATCGAGAAGGGCTTGAAGGCAGCCGTCGAATCCGATTCCGCCTCGACCTGGGTACTCTCCAACCACGACGTGCCGCGCGTGGCGACACGCTATGCCCTGCCGCAAATCAAGGCGACGCGCTACCACCAGATTGCGCTCGACTGGCTCTTGCGCGACGGGTCGTCTTATGATGAGGACCGTGAACTCGGCGAGCGCCGCGCGCGGGCGGCCCTTTTGCTTGAGCTGGCGCTTCCGGGCTCGGCATACGTGTATCAGGGTGAGGAGCTCGGCCTTTTTGAGGTGGCTGATATTCCGTGGGATGCACTCGAAGATCCCACTGCGACCAATACGCACGGACCGAAGCGTGAGAAGGGGCGCGACGGCTGTCGTGTGCCCCTGCCGTGGGTGGCGGCGGACGATCCCGCGCAGGGCGGATCGTTTGGGTTTTCGCCGGCGGACGCCGATGCGGCGCCCCATCTGCCGCAACCTGCATGGTTTTCCGATTACGCTGTCGATAGGGAAGAAGCGGACCCGACATCGATGCTTGCGCTCTATCGTGACGCCCTCTGGCTGCGGCGCAAGCTGCGCGGGTGCGCCAACGATCTTGCGTGGCTCGATCTTGACGGGCGCACCGGTCTTGCGGATGGCGCCGAGGGCGCCGAGGGCGGCGTCATCGCCTATCGCCGCGACAACGGCTGGGCGTGTGTGACGAACTTCGGTGCAGCACCCGTGGAGTTGCCGGCGGGCAGGGTCCTGCTCACCTCATCACCGCTTGCAGACGGCAGGCTCGCGCAGGACAGCTCTGCCTGGATCATGCTCGGTGAGATGTAGGGGCATCTCGCTGCGAGCCTGCGTTTGTTCGCGCCTTTCGTGACGACTGATGCCCTCGCGAGGGCGTTGCAAAACTTTTCAAAAAAAGTTCTTGCATAGGATGCGGGCATCACGTAAGATTAATCCCCGTAAGCGGACATGGCTCAGTTGGTAGAGCACAACCTTGCCAAGGTTGGGGTCGCGGGTTCGAGCCCCGTTGTCCGCTCCATTTGGGCGTTTAGCTCAGGGGGAGAGCGCTTCCCTGACACGGAAGAGGTCAGAAGTTCAAATCTTCTAACGCCCACCAAATGTTCGCAGCTCAGAGGCTATGTCCTCTGGGCTGTTTTGTTTTGCCACCATGCACGCCGCCAAATAAGCCACCAAATATTGATCCAAGGTCTGTACGCGATGGTCTTCGCATCCCGTAGAGGTGCCGGCAGATTGCATACGTCCTGGCCGATCGTGACCGCAACATGTTGGTCAAGCACAATCTTTTGGATTCTTTTGGCGTGAGCGGCTTGGTTTTGGTAGGATTTGTCAGCGGCTTGACTAAGGGGGTTTTATAACTGCCATGCAGGTAGCCGTGTTGGTAACGTTTTACCGACTTGCCAAGAACCCCTCATAATTAATGCGTCTGCAAAATGACTAATTGCTTTGACCTGCTGAAACACTATATGTTGTGTTTGACCTTAAAAAAGAATACAGGATATAGATGCCTCTTTGTCGTATGATAGATGGCGGACAGAGAACGAAGGCCTTAACTGCCTCTTTTGAACGTGTCCTTGAGCCGCTTGATCGGCTCCAGGGAATGTCCGCATGGAGGCTTATGGTTTATCGAGAACACAGATTGCGCGACGGCGCCGCAAGACAGGGGCAAGCCCTGCCGGGTATCGTTTGGCTCTGAAGCGCGATGAGGCTACGATGCGAAAGAGGCAAGAGGATGAAGATCATCAAGCGCAGCGGTACCGAGGTTGTCTTTGACATCGATAAGATCGTCAATGCCATCCGCGCCGCAAACTTGGAGGTCGAGGAGAGCTCTCGTCTTACCGACCGCCAGGTGGTTTACGCGGCACAAAACGTCGCCGAGGCATGCGAGAACGCGGGTCACACCGTGTCGGTCGAGGAGATCCAGGATCTGGTCGAGGACGAGATCATGCGTCTCGACTGCTACGAGGTTGCCCGCCACTACATCATCTATCGCTATGTTCAGAGCCTGAAGCGCCAGAAGAACACGACCGATGACAAGATCCTGTCGTTGATTGAGTGCAATAACGAAGAGGTCAAGCAGGAGAACTCCAACAAGAACCCGACCGTCAACTCCGTTCAGCGCGACTATATGGCCGGCGAGATTTCCAAGGACCTGACCCAGCGCGTGCTGCTGCCCCAGGAGATCGTGGACGCCCATAATGAGGGCCTGATCCACTTCCATGATTCGGATTACTTTGCTCAGCACATGCACAACTGCGACCTGGTGAACCTGGAGGACATGCTCCAGAACGGCACCGTTATCTCGGGCACGCTGATCGAGAAGCCGCACAGCTTCTCGACCGCCTGCAACATCGCGACGCAGATTATCGCTCAGGTTGCTTCCTCCCAGTACGGCGGCCAGTCGATTTCGCTGACCCATCTTGCTCCGTTTGTTGAGGTGAGCCGTCAGAAGATTCGCGGCGAGGTCGCCCGCGAGCTCGAGGAGCTCG
>USMR01000187.1 GCA_900555815.1 uncultured Collinsella sp. | reverse complement strand
CAAATCGCGGGCGGCCTCGTCGAGCGTGCGCTCACCCGTGGCAATCACGCCGGCGTTAAAGTCCATCCAGTTGGCCTTGTGGTCGCACAGACGCTGATTGGTGAACACCTTGAGCGTAGGCGCCGGCGCGCCAAACGGTGTGCCGCGGCCGGTCGAGAACAGAATCACGTGGCAGCCGGCAGCAGTCAACGCCGTGGTGGATACCATGTCGTTGCCCGGACCGCACAGCATGTTCAGGCCGTGTTTAGTTGCCCGACCGGCATACGGCAGCACGTCGACGATGGGGGCAGATCCGCCTTTTTGCACGCAGCCGCAGCTCTTGTCCTCGAGCGTGGTAATACCGCCGTCCTTGTTGCCGGGACTCGGGTTCTCGTAGACAACCTCGCCGTGGCTAATAAAGTAGTCCTTAAAGCCATTGAGCATGTCGGAGGCGACGTTAAAGACCTGCTCGTTCTCGCAACGGTCGAGCAGGATGCTCTCCGCGCCAAACATCTCGGGCACCTCGGTAAGCACCGACGTGCCGCCGCGGGCGACGACCATATCGCTCACGCGACCGATCGTGGGGTTGGCGGTAATGCCCGAAAGACCGTCAGAGCCGCCACACTTAAGACCAATGACCAGCTCGGAGGCTGGAATGGGCTCGCGCTTGGACTGCTTTGCCAGGTCTGCCAGCTCTGCCAGAATCTTGTGGCCCTCGACCTGCTCGTCGGCAACGTCCTGGCAGGTGAGGAAGCGGACGCGCTCGTGATCAAAGTCACCGAGCTCGTCGAGCACCTGCTGGTGCGTGCAGTTCTCGCAACCGAGCGACAGGAATAGCACGCCGGCCGCATTAGGATGACGCGAGAGCGCCACCAGCAGACGACGCGTCTGGGCATGGTCGGCGCCGGTCTGCGAGCAGCCAAAGGGATGCGGGAAGTAGTAAACACCCTCCAGCGAGCCATCGACCAGATCCTGGGCCTGCTCACACATGGCACGGGCGACTTCGTTGACACAGCCGACCGTGGGGATGATCCACAGCTCATTACGCGTCGCGGCACGACCGTCGGCGCGGCGGAAGCCCATAAAGGTCTCAGGCTCAACGGGATCCACGACCGGATGCGTGGGGTTGTAGGCGTACTCGACCTCGCCCGAAAGGTTGGTCTTCACATTGTGCGTGTGGAGCCACTGACCGGGCTGGACATCGCCCGTCACGTGACCGATAGGAAGGCCGTACTTGATGACGTCCTCCCCTGCGGCAATCGCGCGCACCGCCATCTTATGGCCCTGCGGAATATCCTCCACGGCCACGACCTCGCCCACCCCGGGAACCGCGACGGCAGTGCCCTTGGCAAGCGGCGACAGCGCAACGATCACGTTATCGGCCGGATTGATCTGGATAGTGTTCATTACAAATGGTCCTAACCCTACAGGTTGAGCAGAAGTCGAGACGCGGGCACGCCGTCCCGCGCCCGCGTCTGCGCCGGAAATTTACGCCTGAGCGTTGGCGAAGGCCTGCTTGGCACCCTCGGTGCGCACGACGGCGAGCGCACTGACGACAAACTCCTCAAGACCGGCGATCTGCGTAAGGTCCTCGCCCCACATCTGCTCGTTGGTGAGCACGTCGTGCACCAGCTGGGCATCGTCGGCGCCAGCATGGGCGGCGTAGAAGTCGAGCACGAAGGCGTCGTCCTGAGCGGTGTACTCGGTGCCGTCGGAGCGACGCAGGTGCAGGCCGTCGCCCTCGCGGGACACGAGCTCCTGCGTATAGAAGGCAATGAGCGTAGCGAGGCTCGTCGCTAGGCACTTGGGCAGGTTGCCGGTCTCGGCAACGTAGTCCTTGAGCGTGGGCAGGTCGCGAGCGCGCCACTTAGCCGTGGAGTTGAGGCAAATGGAGAGCAGCGCGTGGTCGATAAACGGGTTGTCGAAGCGGTTCTCGACGGCGGCGGCAAAGGCCTTGCAGTCCTCGACATCCAAGTCGGCGGCAAGCGTCGGAATGACCTCGTCATAGAGCATGGTGTTCATGAAGCCGCTAACGGTCTCGTCGTGCATGCAGTCGCGCACGATGTCAAAACCGGCAACCCAAGAACCCGGGACAAAGGCGGTGTGGGCGCCGTTGAGGATGCGGACCTTGCGCTTCTTGTACGGGGTGACATCGGGGGTCACGAAGACGCCGGGGAGACCGGCCTTCACAAAGGGAAGCTTCTCGGCAAGCGACTCGTCACCCTGGATGCCCCACATCTGGAAGGGCTCGCGCACGGCCAGGAAGGGATCCTCGTAGCCCAGACGCTCAGCCACCGCGGCGGCCTCGGATGCGTCGCGGATACGGCCCGGTACGATGGTGTCGACGAGCGTGGTGCAGACGGTGCAGTCGTTGGCCATCCACTGCGCAAACTCGTCCTCCCAGCCCCAGTCGCTCACATACTGGTTCATGATGCGCAGCAACTCCTCGCCGTTGTGATCGATGAGCTCGCAGGCGAGGACGATGACGCCCGGCTTACCGGCAGCCCAGCGGGTGTGGAGCACCTGGGCAAGCTTGGCGGGGAAGCTCGCGGGTGGCATGTCGTCGGCCTTGCAGGACGGGTCATAGGCGATACCGGCCTCGGTGGTGTTGGAGACGATAATCTCCAGGTCGTCAGAGACGGCGACCTCCATCATGGCGCGGTAGTCGTCCTCGCGGTACGGGTTGATGCAGCGGCTGCAAGCGCTAATCACGCGGGACTCGTCGACCGTGTTGCCGTCCTCCTTGCCGCGCACCAGCACGGTATACAGGTCGTCCTGGGCATTGATACCGTCGGCAAAGCCAAAGGCGCCGCTGATGGGCTGGACCATGACGACCTTGCCGTTCCAGCCGGTGGCCTCGTTGCCCATGTCAAAGAAGCGGTCGACGAAGGCGCGCAGGAAATTGCCCTCGCCAAACTGCAGAACCTTCTCGGGAGCATCCTTGGGCAGCAAATAGCCCTTGTAGCCGATCTTCTCGAGCGCATCGTAGCTGATGTTCTCCATCTATGTGTCTCCTTAGATGTCTGTTAGCGTGCAAGCAAAACGGGGCGCCGCGTGTGGCAACGGCGCCCAGGGTTCAATGTGATTCGATGCGGGCTTAGGCCTCGACGGTGTCCAGGTCAAAGCCAAAGTAGCGAACCGCATTGTTGTAGCTGATGTCGCGCACGATACTGCCCAGCAGCTCCATGTCGGCCGGGTACTTGCCCTGCTCGACCCACTCGCCGATCACGCTGCACAGCACGCGACGGAAGTACTCGTGGCGCGGATAGGACAGGAAGGAGCGGGAGTCGGTAAGC
>USMR01000186.1 GCA_900555815.1 uncultured Collinsella sp. | reverse complement strand
CGTACGCCCATCTCACCTGCCACCTGCTTCATCAGATCCCACATGAGCGTACCCCAGGGAAGCACCGCGCCCTCGTTGATAGTCTTTGACTCGTCGGGCACCAGGCTCGCTTCGTCCACCTCGCGCATGACACCGGTGCCGCCACATGTGGGGCATGCACCGCCGCTATTGAAAGCCAAATCCTCGGCACTCGGCGCGTAGAACTCGCGGCCGCATGTCGGACACGTGAGCGACAGGCCAGCCGCTACGTTAAGGCTCGGCTCCACACGCGCCCCGCAATGCGGGCACACGTGATGGGCACAGCGGCTAAAGAGTAGGCGCAGGCTGTTGTTGAGCTCGGTCATGGTGCCAAAGGTAGAGCGCACGCCCGGCACGCTCGGACGCTGGTGTAGCGCGAGCGCTGCCGGCACGTGCAGCACCTCGTCCACCTGGGCGTGTTCGGCCTGCGTTAGGCGACGTCGAGTATAGGTGCTGAGTGCTTCCAGGTAGCGACGCGAGCCCTCGGCATAAAGAACCCCCAGCGCCAGCGAACTCTTGCCCGAACCCGACACGCCGGCAATGCCCACGAGCTTTCCCAGCGGAATATCGATATCGATGTCTTTAAGGTTATGAACGCGCGCGCCACGCACCTCGATAGCCTGCGGGCTCATCTTCTGTTCCGTCACCTTTATCACCCTACTCATGCCATAAAACTCGATCGCGAACGTACGCGCCCAGCATGGGCACGGTAAACCGGACGAGGCCGTATCCGGCAGCCTCGATGACGCGCTCGCGAATCAGGCTTGCGCGATATTTACTCGCCCAGCTCTGGGTACGATCACAACGCTCAATGATATCCGCCATGCGCGTCGGTTTGTTCTCGTCAACCGCCATAGCCTCGATAAAAAGGCGCTGTGGACTGCGCAGCCCGTAATACAGGGGCGCGTCAACCGCTTCGTAGAACTCGGAGACGGCATCCGCATGGCCATCCTCGACATCGCGCCTTTCGATGACCTGTGAGCCACGTCGGACAGCAGAGCGCCACATGTAATAGCCCACCAGCTGAACCATATAGGGATGCCCCATGCTCTTGCGTGCCGCAAGGTCCGCTGTCTCCGCGTCAACGTAAAGACCAGCGTCTTTGACCGTCTGGATATATGAATCGCGCACCTTGGGCAAAGATATCGCCCCCAGCGTACGCTGCTGGGCACGCCGCAAAAACGTCACGCTCGGCTCTTCGAGCAGATCGTCAACCATACTGGGTAAGCCGGCGAACACCAGCGCAAGACCGCGCTGGTCGCTATCTGACAAGCCCGTGGCATCCTGGTCTCCAAGCACCTGCTGATAGAGAACGGCAAGAGCCGCCAGTTCCTCGATAGACGCCGATTGCGCCTCGTCAATCGCAAACAGTATGCCCTTGCCTGGACCGAGTTTCTTAAGGCGCTCGTTGACCAGCCCTCGCAACGTCTCGCCCTTTGCTCGCGCCGCCTCGACCGACATCCGGCCAAACGACGGACCGAGCTCCATTGACGTCACAACGGGTTTATTCGAGCGAAGCGCGTCGGCCAAGCGATCGCATAAGCCAAGCGAAGCGGAATCGGAGACAACCGCCCATCCGCGCTCATTGGCTAGACGTTGCAGCTCCCGCAGGAGAACCGTCTTGCCACAGCCGCGGTTTCCCGTAATGAGCATGAACCTACCCGGCGCTCCGGCGCCGTTATCGAGCCCTTCCTCGAAATCTTCGATGACCGACTCGCGACCAATGAGCATCGGAGGCCGCTTGCCAGCCGTTGGCTTAAAGGGATTTGGATTCATGTCGGCCTCCTCGGATTGGCAAACCCTGGCAATAGTTATACCAACTTATACCAAGTTATACCAATAGCATGTGACAAAGGAACTGTCCCTTTGTCACATGTGGCCGAAAAACTCGGCGTCTGCTGCTCGCCAGGGGCGGAAGGTGGCGGGATCGATCTTTACGTGCGCCGCGGCGGGGACGTCGTACCATTTGACCGTGTAACCGGCGCCGTGAGAGCAAAAGACCGAATCGGGCGTGTTGGGCAGATCGGTCTCGGGCCCATAGGCGGCCGCCTCGATTACGCGCTCGGCATCATGGCAAGCCGCATAGCCGGCGAACTCTAGGTACAGATGCCCACGACCACTCGTGTAGGCGGCCACCTCCAGCGCATAATCCTGCACCTCGGATGCCGGCACGCGACCCACAAGCTTCGCCCGATCGCCCGCCATCGTCGGCGGCTCGTACTCGGCACCCATGCGCGTGGCATCCGAGAGCGCCCGGCCCACGCACTCCCCCGGCACCTCGAGCTCAAAGCGGTACCACGGCTCCAACAGCACCGCCGCGCCGGCCTCACGCGCCTGCATCAAACCCTGGCGAATCGCGCGGTACGTGGCCTGGCGAAAATCGCCGCCCTCGGTATGTTTGGCATGCGCACGGCCGCCCGTGAGCGTAATGCGCACATCGGTGATGGGCGAGCCGGTCAGCACGCCCAGGTGGTCGCGCTCCATGGCGTTGGTGAGTGCCAAACGCTGCCAGTTAAGATCGAGCTCGTCGGTCGAGGTCACGGTGCCAAACTGCACACCCGAACCCGCTGGCAACGGCTCCAGACGCAGATGCACCTCGGCATAGTGGCGCAGCGGCTCAAAGTGGCCCACGCCCTCGACCGGCTGCGAAGTAGTCTCCTTATAGAGAATGCCGCCGGGCTCAAACGCAACCGAAAGGCCAAAGCGATCGGCTAACACCCGCTGCACGACTTCGAGTTGCACGGCGCCCATCAACTGCAAATGAATCTGCTCAAGATGCGTATTCCAGCTTACGCCGAGCATGGGATCTTCGTCCGCCAACTCAGTCAACGCTTTGAACACCGTATGGACATCGTGTTCGCCCGGAAGCACCGTATAGGTGAGGACTGGCGCAATGACGGGCGCATCGCCCGCGGTCTCCGCGCCCAGGGCGTCCCCCGGGCGAACGTGCGCAAGACCCGTCACGGCACAAATACGGCCAGCAGCAACTTCTTGGGCAAGCTCTTACTTCTCGCCGTTATAGATGCGTACCTGATCGACCTTCTGCTCCCATGCCTCGGCACCGGAACGTCCGCCAATCATCTGCTTGGCATGCAGTGTGCCGCCCGTCACCTTGACCCAGGTAAGACGCTCGCCACGGTCTCCACGACTCACGCGGTAGACACGCGCGGCGAACTCCTGGGGCCATGTTCGCTCGCGCATCAGAGCGCATATGCCGTCGAGTAGCTCTGCCACACCCTGGTCCTTGAGCGCCGAGCCCGC
>USMR01000185.1 GCA_900555815.1 uncultured Collinsella sp. | reverse complement strand
GGGAGTCCGCATCAGTAACCTGCCTCCTTGGTTGTCCCTTCTCTGCATGGTCATCTACATAAAGGAGGAACCAACCATGCAGATCAGTGTGTCGTCCACCCTGACCGTATATCACGACGGCCAATTCTGGGTCGGGCTGGCGGAGCACGTCGAGGACGGAAGGTACGGCGTCGCCCGCATCGTCTTCGGCGCGGAGCCATCCAATGAGGAAATCCTGCATTTCATTACAGGCAAATGGGCAATGCTCTCGTTCTTCGGCGACGAGCCGACCGAGGCGAGCAAGCCCGCGAAGAACCCCAAGAGACGCGCCCGCGAGGCGTCGAGGGCCCTTAAGCAGCCGGCAATGGGCACCAAAGCGCAGCAGACACTCGCGAGCCAGAGGGACGCAATGAAACGGGAGTCGGTCCGCGCAAGAAGCCAGCACCGCGCGGATGAGGCGGAGGCGCGCTTCGAGCAGCGAAAGCTGAAGCGCAAGCAGAAGCATCGTGGGCACTGATCGCCATTTGCAGCAAGGCAAACCATATACAGCAGCGGCGCCAGTTCCACTTGAAGCCGACGCCGCGCAGACGCTAATGGTGACGGCTATGCACGGGCACGGTCGCGCCACCGCACTTCACAGCTTGTTTCTCAAGTATTTGGGACGCACACGCGGCGTTCAAAAATGCGGAGCGACTCCGCATGGCTCGAGACTGAGCCGAGGTGCCCTACTTCTCGCCCTCCAGCAGCCCCACGATACGGTCGATGTCGACGGCAAAGCGAGGCCTTCCCTCGCGCTCGTAGCGGTCGAGGTATGCCTGGCACTCGGAGACAATGCGCTTGGTGTTGCCGTCGATGATGCGCTGGAGCGTCTCGTAGTAGGCCGAGCCCTCGGTCCTAAAGCGGCGCTGGTAGGCCTTGGTTATGGGGAACATCTTGATGTAGTGGATGCCGTGGCGGCAGCCGGGGCGCGTCGTGGGGCGGGGTGGCAACGCAAAGTACTGGTCTTTGGGCACGTTAGGGGCGATGTTGGAACGCAGCGGCACGGCGAAGTCCCTGCGCTTCCCGCGGAAACGCAGCCTCACCACCACGATGCAGGGGCGATTGTGCTTAAGCATGAGCTCGCGGTCGCCCTCGACGAGGTCGAAGAAATCCTGAGAGATGGATACGATCTTCATCGGTTGCGCCCCCTTCATACGAAGCGGGGCCCGCATCGCTGCAGGCCCCTACAGGTGGGCGATATTCTACGCCTTGCGGCACCCCGTCGCCCACGGAGGTTAAACGTACACGTAAGCCGTACTCTGAAAGCCGCGGCTTCCGGCAAGTAGTTTATACCACGAAAGGTCGCTTTCGATGCGCCTAGCTCGCAAAATAACACTCGCTGGGCCGTCACCCCTGATCTGCTCGACCGTCTCCTCCGGGTACTTATTGCGTGCCACGGGCACCTCCGTCCTTGTTATCGCGATAAACATACCATGAGTGGCGTACGGGTCGAGAAGGGCTGGCGCCAAAAGAGCCCAACGGCCGTTACGGCTTCGTTAGAAACGCGCCCCACCATGGATGGTGAACCCGAAAGGTAAGGCGCGCGGGCACGGTGGCTCGGCCCGCGCGCCCGAAAGAGAAAGGACGAACCCATGGATTACATGCTCGAGACGCGCGGGCTCACCAAGCGCTTCGGCCGCGGCGACCAGGCGCAGGATGCCGTGGCCGACGTGAGTCTTCATATCCGCGAGGGCGAGGTGTACGGGCTGCTCGGCCCCAACGGCGCCGGCAAGTCGACAACGCTCAAGATGATCTGCGGGATGCTGCGGCCGACGGCCGGGGAGATCCTCTTTGCCGGGCACGCCTGGCGCCGCGAGGACCTCTACGCAATCGGCAGCCTCATCGAGGAGGCGCCGCTCTACCCCAACCTCACCGCGCGCGAGAACCTGCGCGTGCGCACCACGCTGCTGGGCCTTCCCGAGAGCCGCATAGATGAGGTGCTCGCCGCCGTGGACCTCGCGGACACCGGGAAGAAGCGCGCCGGGCGCTTCTCAATGGGCATGCGGCAGCGCCTGGGGCTCGCGCTGGCGCTGATCGCCCGGCCACGCCTGCTCGTGCTCGACGAGCCCACCAACGGCCTCGACCCCATCGGCATCGAGGAGCTGCGCGACCAGATCCGCGGCTTCGCGGCGGCGGGCACGACGGTGATCGTCTCGAGCCACATCCTCTCCGAGGTGCAGCAGATGGCGGACACCATCGGCATCATCTGCGGAGGGCGCCTCGCCTACGAGGATGCGCTTCGGCCCGGGCAGGACCTCGAGGAACTCTTCATGAGCTTCTGCCGGGAAGGGCGACGAGCACGCGGGGAGGTGGCGGCATGACGGGCGAGAAAGGCGGCCTGCTCGCGGGCCTGCGCGCCGAGGCCCTGAAGTCGCGCCACGCGGCACCGGTTCGCCTGGCCGTGCTCATGGCGCTGCCGATGCCGCTGCTCGGCGCGATGCCCTACCGGGGCGTGCAGATCTTCAGCGCGTGGAACTACTGGTACGCGCTCTTCCTGCCCGTGACTCTCTCGCTCGTGGTGGCGTGCGTCGCGCGGGCGGACGCGCGCACGCGGATGCGGGGGCTTCTGGGCCTGGGCTTCCCGCTCGGGCGCGCCTGGTGGGCCAAGGCGCTCTGGTGCCTCGCGCTCTGCACGCTCTCGAACCTCGTGGTCTTCGGCATCTACCTCGCGGGATCGTCGTTCTCCTCGCAGGGCCTCACGGTCGCGGGCACGCTCACGATGCTCCTCTGCGCGCTCGTCAACACGGTGACCGCGGCGTGGATGATCCCCGCAGGGCTCTTCCTCACGGCGCGGCTCGGCATGCTCGCGGGCATCTTCTGCCCGCTCGCCGCGCAGCTCGTGGGTGGTTTCGCCTGGTCGCTGATACCGCTGCCGCAGCTCTTTCCGCCGTCGGCGAGCATGGTCATCCCCACGAGCTTCATCCCCGTGCTGCCGAGCGGCGAGCCACTCGCGGCGGACATGGCGCTCGGCGGGGCGCTCGCGGCGGACGGCATGCTCACACTGGCGGGCCTTGCGGTCTGTGTGCTCGCGTTCGCCGCGCTCACGGCGGCGGGCGCGGCCTGGTTCGCACGCTCCGAGGAGAGGTGATGGCCATGACACGACTCTCCGACGCGACGCCGCGCATGACTCTCCCGCGGGCCCTGCTCTCCGAGGCCCTGCGCCTGGCGCGCTCCCCGCTCGCAGCTGTGCACCTCGTCTGCGGCCTGGCAGTGGATTGGCAACATCTATTTGGACGATTCCGGGAGGGACAGCCCCGCCTCCCTGAACTCGACCGGCGACATGTAGCC
>USMR01000184.1 GCA_900555815.1 uncultured Collinsella sp. | reverse complement strand
ATGGATGCCTTGATAATATCGGCGTCAATTCCAGCACCCCAGAATGTCTTTCCTTGGCAGATTATACCAACATATGCAACAGCCTTGGAGGATGATCCTTTTGACAGAGAATGTTCCTCGTAAAAGCTCATTTCATAGCTGACGTTGAAATACTGTTTGATTGCATTGCTGACCGCATCCAAACGTCCATTGCAGGCGCGTTGGCCGCCTCGCCGGACACCGTGCTTGTGTACAACGCCGACGACCCGCTGTGCGCCTCGATTGCCGCGCGCGTTCCCAACGCGAGTATTGCCTTTGGCATCGATAGCGCCACCAACACCGACTCCGACCGTATTAGCGACTCGCGCTTTTGCTCACAGTGCAACGCCCCGTTGGAGTATGACTACGTGCAATACGGCCAGCTCGGCGCCTACCATTGCCCCTCGTGCGGCTGGGCCCGCCCTGTGCTTGTCCGTCGCGTGACGGGCGTGGAGCTCGGCTGCGACGGCTACGACTTTGACCTGGTCTTTGGATCTGCGCCCGACGCGGCTGCCGCACACATCGCCACACGCTACAACGGCCTGTACATGGTCTACAACGTTGCCGCCGCCTTCTTTGCCGCGCACGAGTTGGGCGTGGATACGGCGCTTCTACAGCCTACGCTCGATGCCTACGTCCCCGCCGGCGGACGTATGGGGCGCTGGGATATCGCCGGCCGCACCGTCGAGGCCAACCTGGCTAAGAATCCCGTAGGCTTCGATCGACAAATCCAGTCCATTAAGACGGCGGGCGGCAGGCTCTGTGCTTTCTTCCTCAACGACAACGACGCCGACGGACACGATGTATCGTGGATCTACGACGTCGACTTTGAGCGCATCGCCGACACGCCGGGTCTTGTCGCCTTTGCCGGAGGCACGCGCGCGCACGACATGCAGGTGCGTCTCAAGTACGCCGGCATCGATGCCGCGATTATCTCGGACGTCGCGCAGGCAATTGGCGCCGTGGCAGACGAGGCCGCCGATGACACCTTCTACGCTGTCGCCAACTACACGGCCTTCCCGCCGCTGGTCAAGGAGCTCGACGGGCTGAAAGGCGCCACCGCCGACGCTGTTGCCGGGCGCGCCGTAGCCCGTGCCGACGGCAGCGCTCTTCCTGTCGGCATCGCGCCAGTCGAGCTTTCGCACCCGCTGCGCATCGTCTACCTGTATCCCGATGCCCTTAACCTCTACGGCGACGGCGGCAATGTTATCGCGCTCGAGCGCCGCTGCGCCTGGCGTGGCATTCCCGTGCGCGTGGACGAGGTCCGTATGGGCGAGTCACTCGATCTCACCGATGCCGATATCGTCATGATGGGTGGCGGCTCCGACCGCGACCAGCTAGCCGTGGCACACGAGCTGCTCGCCCAAAAAGACAAGGTCGCGGCCTATGTTGAGGATGGCGGCTCGCTGCTTGCCATCTGTGGCAGCTATCAGCTGCTCGGCCGTTCGTACTATATGGGTGAGGATCGCATCGAGGGCCTGGGCGTCATTGCCGCCGAAACCGTACGTGGCTCCGATCGCCTGATCGGCAGCGTAGCCGTCAAAACCGATCTGGCACCTGAGCCCTTTGTGGGATTCGAGAACCATGGCGGCCGCACGCTTTTGGACGCCGATGCCACGCCGCTCGGAACGTCCGTCGTCACGGGCACCGGCAACAACGGCGATGATGGCCTTGAGGGCCTGCTCTACAAGGGCGTCATCGGCACGTACCTACACGGACCGGCACTGCCCAAGAACCCCGAGCTCGCCGACTGGCTGATCGCGCACGCCCTCGAGCGCCGCGGCGACGCACAGGCCAACGCTCTGCTGCCGCTCAAGCCCCTCGACGACACCTACGAGCACGCCGCCCACGACGCCGCGATAAAGCTCCTCCCCTAACGCCCCGCCACCACAAAAGGGACAGGCACCTTTGTGGTGGTTTTGACCTGCCACGACAGTTTGTCTCGATCTGTAACATCTAGACCGTTAAAAGTCGTCTTACTGTTACAGAATGAGATGTTCGTCCCGACGCCCGCCGTTTGTCTCGATCTGTAACAGATAGAGCCGATTTGCCCGCCCAGATGTTACAGATTGAGATATTTGAATATCGGAATAGAAACCCACTCCTGTGTGGTGGTTTTTCAATCTGCCAACGATATGTGAACGGATAGAAAAGTCTGCTATACTCTTTCCCGCTGTCCCCATCGTCTAGCGGCCAAGGACGCCACCCTTTCAAGGTGGATATCGCGGGTTCGAATCCCGCTGGGGGCACCACAGAATCTGAGAAGCCCGTTGCCAATTCGGTAGCGGGCTTTTTGCTATCCATGTGCCGGGATTCGAACCCGACAGGGTGCGGAGCTGAGGAAACGCGAAGCGTTTTCCAGCGCAGCACGCAAGGAGCGAAGCGATGCAGCGAATGCGGGCGGCGGAAGCCGCACGCGGACATCCCGCTGGGGGCACCAACTTTAAAATGTTCGAACCCGCCGGATGTAAGGTCCGACGGGTTCGTTCTTTTGCCGTTATAAGACGAAAAGTACTCAACGCCCCTGTGCTAGATGAACAGCTCGCATTCTTTTCGCTCAGAGCAGGCTTTGCTCAACATCTTGGTAGCCGCAGAGAGCATGACGCGATTTACCGCGCGAGCGCCCCGCGGACATACGGCGACACAGCGCATGCAAGAGATACAGGCCTTTTTGTCCACCCACTTGGGATCGTCTTTATCGATAGCGCCAACGGGACACACTGCGGCGCAGGCCCCGCAGGCGGTGCACTCCTTTGTGGCCTTAGGCACCATACCGGTGCCCCCGGCCTTCTTATAGGGACGATTGCCCGGAATAGCCGGCTCAGAAGCATCTCCCGCAGATATCTTTTGCTGAATCTGATCCGCAAACCCAGCGAGCTGCACCGCGTCCTGTGCATCAGGCCGACCGGCGGCAAACTGGCGAACAATAGAATGCTCGGCGATGGCAGAAACCGCCGCGATCACTCGAAAGCCCGCATCTTTCGCCGCATCCTCAAGCTCGACCAGCGTGTCCTCATACGCGCGATTTCCGTAAACGCAAACCAGAACCGCCTGCGCACCGTTTCCCCGCATCATGCCCAAGCGCTCCGCGGCCACAGCCGGAACTCGCCCGCCATACGAGGGCACCGCGATCACGGCTACATCCTCTTTTGTCATCGCAACCGTGCGAAAACCAAGCCCGCTATCGGTCAGATCTACAGCAACGGTTTCCCCTTCCAACGCATTGGCAATGTAGCCAGACGCCTTTTCCGTTCCGCCGGTCGGGCTAAACACGATATCGAATACCTTC
>USMR01000183.1 GCA_900555815.1 uncultured Collinsella sp. | reverse complement strand
AGGCAAGTCCTACAGAGCTTGTTCCCTGTGCGGTTCTTGGCATTATCGGCCTCGCCACCGCTAACACGCTATATTACGAGTGCATGGGCGAGGTGGGCATGTCCACGGCCTCGGTGCTGCTCTACACCTCGCCGGTGTTTGGCGTCATGCTCGGCCGCGTGCTTTATCGCGAGGATGTGACTCCCAACAAGCTCGTTGCCATCGCTTTTAATATCGGTGGCTGTGTACTTGCAGTGGCCAATGGCGACCTTTCCGGTTTCCATTTTTCGGTTTGGGGCGTCACGTCGGGCGTGATCGCGGGCTTTTGTGGCGCGTCGCTCGCGGTGTTTAGCCGGATAGCAACCAAGACGGTCCACCCGCTGGCTGTCACGTTTTGGGGCCTTGTTTTTGGCGGTGCGGTTATGGCGGCTATCGCGGCTCCGTGGCCAGATGTCGCCGCGGCAATGTCGCCACAGCTGCTGCTGCTGTTCTTTGGTTTTGGACTCATCCCCACAGCCGTGGCCTATGTCTTATATATGCAGGGTCTGTCCATGGGGCTCGAGACGTCGAAAGTTCCCGTCGTAATGTCATTCGAGACGGTCGTCACCGTACTGGTGGGCATTGGTGTCTACGCCGAGCCCGCCGGCGCGATTAAAGTCCTGGGCATCGTGCTGGTGCTCGCGTCCATCCTGATTATGAACACCGACTTCTCCAAGCTGCGCAACAGTGTGTTTGTCGGTCATGTCATTGAGAGCATGACCTTTAAGCCCAACGCGTGGTGGACCGAAAAATCTCAGGACATGGATTTGTTTAAGGAACGCACCGGCATTGCGCTGGAACCCACCGTACAGGAAAGCCCCTGGTACTTCGTGCGATAGGGGATTGCGCGCAGGGTCTGACCTGGGGTTATCCAGCTAGCGCCGGCCTACCCAGCCAAACGTTTCGGGTACGTTAAACCCGTCAACGGTCGATTTTCACCCGCGAACGGTCTTTATACTAATTAGCAATATAAGCAACGTATAAGACGTTATAATGACCATAACGAAAAGGAGGAGGCAAGATGAATCAGATCATTCTCGCATCTCATGGCGGCCTGGCCGCAGGCGCCAAAGACACGCTCGAGATGGTTCTCGGCGACGTGTCGAACGTCCACGTCGTGTCGCTTGCTCGTGACGACAAGGAGCCCATCACCAATAAGGTGGACGCCATGATCGCCACGTTCAACGCGGACGACACCGTCTATGTGCTGACCGATATGCTCGGCAGCTCGGTCAACAACAACATGGTCGAGCTTTCCAAGAACGGCACGAAGTTCACGGTTGTTAGCGGTTTCAACATCCCGCTGGCGCTCACGCTCGCTATGAGCCCCGTCCCCGTCAAGGGCGCCGAGCTCGCGGCCCTCATCAATGAGGCCCGCACCGGTCTGACCAACCCCAACGCGCCGGTCGAGGCCGCCGCGGCTCCCGCCAAGAAGGCCAAGGCGTCCCGTCACAGCTCCGGTCCCGCCAAGATCGTCCTCGCACGTCTTGACTACCGTCTGCTGCACGGCCAGGTCGTCTTTACCTGGACCACCAAGGTTCAGGCCGAGCGCATCATCGTCGTCGACAACGCCGCCGCCAACGATGACATCAAGAAGGGCGCTCTTAAGCTGGCCAAGCCCCAGGGCGTGCGCCTGAACGTCTTCACCGTCGAGCGTGCCCTCGCCAAGATGGACAAGCTCAACACCCTCGGCGAGCGCGTCATGTTCGTCTTTGGCAACACTGCCGAGATGCTGCAGTTCTGCCAGGGCTACAAGCTCGACGCCATCAACCTGGGCGCCACCGCCAACCACGACGGTGCCGATCAGGTCGGCGGCAAGGACAGCTCCGTCTTCCTCGACGCCACCCAGAAGGCCGACGTCAATCAGCTGCTCGACATGGGCATCAAGCTCTATGTTCAGCAGACCCCTACGTATCAGAGCGTCGACATCGACGCCAAGCTGTAATCAACCAGGCTTTTGCCTGACTGAAAGGAGAAGGGTATGAATACGTTCATCAGTGCGGTGCTCGTCGGCCTCGTCGGCGTGTTCTGCATGTGGGACTCCCGCCTGCTCGGTCGTCTTAACTTCGAGCAGCCCCTCGTTGGCGCTACGCTCGTCGGTCTGCTGCTGGGCGATGTGCCCACCGGCCTTGCCGTCGGTGTCGCCGTCGAGCTCGTGTCCATGGGTCTGGTGCAGGTCGGCGCCGCCGTTCCGCCCGATATGGTCCTGGGCGGCATCGTGGCCGCTGCCTTTGCGTGCCTGACCGATGCTTCCGCCGAGACCGCCATGACGATCGCCATCCCGGTCGCCGTCCTGGGTCAGCTTCTCGGCATCGTGTTCCGTTCCATCATCGCCGCCCTCACCCATGTGGCAGATAGCGCGATCGATAACGGAAAGTTCAAGACCGCCTACCGTATGCACATCTGCGCCGGCTCCGGTCTGTACGCCGTCATGTACTTCCTGCCGATCTTCCTTGCCGTTTTTGTTGGCACCGACCTGGTTCAGGCCATCGTCAACATGGTTCCCGAGTGGCTGTCCACTGGTCTTAACGTTTCGACCAAGATCATGACCGCCTACGGCTTGGCCCTGCTGCTCACCATGATGATCAAGAAGGGTATGACTCCGTTCCTGTTCATCGGTTTCCTGCTCGCCGCTTACCTCAACCTGTCCGTCATCGCGGTCGCTCTGATCGGTGTGTGCCTGGCTGTCGTCTTCATGGGCTTCAAGTTCAACGGTTCCCATGCAGCCGCCGGTGTCGATTCCGACTACGATCCGCTCGAAGACGACGAAGACTAAGGAGGAACACACTATGGCAACCGCAACCAAGGACGTGTCCCTGAACAAGAAGGTCAGCCAGTTCTTCTGGCGCTCCTGGGCCATCCAGGCCTCTTGGAACTACGAGCGTCAGATGAACATGGGCTTCCTCTACGGCATGGTTCCCACGCTCGATCGCCTCTATCCGGACGAGTCCGACCCCAAGCAGCTCGCTGCTAAGAAAGAGGCTTACCACCGTCACATGGCGTTCTACAACTGCACCCCGCAGACGAGCGCCTTTATCCTGGGCCTCACCGCCTCCATGGAGGAGGAGTACGCCAAGGATCCCGAGAACTTCGATCCCGATTCGATCAACGCGGTCAAGACCTCCCTCATGGGTCCGCTTTCCGGCATCGGTGACTCCTTCTTCCAGGGCACCATCCGCGTTATCGCCTTTGGCCTGGGCGTTCAGCTGGCTCAGCAGGGCTCCATCATGGGCCCGATCCTGGCCATGCTCATCTCCATCGTCCCCTCAGTCCTGATTACTTGGTTCTACACCAAGATGGGCTATCAGGG
>USMR01000182.1 GCA_900555815.1 uncultured Collinsella sp. | reverse complement strand
AAGGGCAAGCACGAGTGCGGCCGCTGCGAGCTGGGCGAGCGCGAGGCCGGCGAGCGCATTCACGATTGGAATCTGGTCGAACAGGGCCTTACCGAGGAGGAGGCACGCCAAGAGGCGAGCCGCTGCCTGCGCTGCGACCACTTTGGCTTTGGTGCGTTCCGCGGAGGGAGGAACCTGGAATGGTAGAGCTCAACAAAATCACCGTCGGCGATAACAGCGAAAACGGAGCGCACAACATGGTCAGGCTCATTATCGATAACTGCGAAGTCGTGGTGCCCGAGCACACCACGATCCTGGATGCGGCCAAGTCCGTCGGCATTCAGATTCCCACCCTGTGCTACCTGCGCGATCTAAACGAGATTGGCGGCTGCCGCGTGTGCGTGGTCGAGGTTGAGGGCTGCGATCAGCTGGTTGCCGCCTGCAACAACTACGTGCTCGACGGCATGGTGGTCCACACCAACAGCCCCAAGGCCCGCGAGGCCCGTCGCACCAACGTGCAGCTGCTGCTGTCCCAGCACGATTCGCAGTGCACGAGCTGCGTGCGCAGCGGCAACTGCAACCTGCAGACCATCGCCAACGACCTGGGCATTTTCTATCTGCCGTATCAAAGGCATTTGGCGGGCGAGGGCTGGGATTTCGATTTTCCCATCATCCGCGAAAACGACAAGTGCATTAAATGCATGCGCTGCATCAAGGTGTGCGAGAGCGTGCAGGGCCTAGGGATTTGGGACCTGACCAACCGCGCCACGCATACCGCCGTGGGTACCCGCGGGCGCGCGCCGATCGGCAAGACCGATTGCGTCGCGTGCGGCCAGTGCATTACGCATTGCCCGACGGGCGCGCTGCGCGAGCGCGACGATACCGAGACCGTGTTTGACGCGCTCGCTAATCCCGACAAGATCGTGCTGGTGCAGATCGCGCCTGCCGTGCGCAGCGCCTGGGGCGAGGAGCTCGGTATTCCGCGCGAGGAAGCAACCGTTGAGCGCCTGGCTTGCGCGCTGCGCCGCGTGGGCTTTGAGTACGTGTTCGATACCGATTTCTCGGCCGACCTCACCATTATGGAGGAGGGCTCCGAGCTGCTCGAGCGCCTGGGCGCCGCCGCTAAGGGTGAGGGCGACAGCCGCGGCTGGCCCATGTTTACGAGCTGCTGCCCGGGCTGGGTGCGCTTTGTGAAGGCGCGCTATCCGGAGTTTGTTGACAGCCTGTCCACGTCCAAGTCGCCGCAGCAGATGTTCGGTGCCATCGCCAAGACCTACTACGCCAAGGTGCTGGGCGTGGAGCCCGAGCGTCTGTTCGTGGTGTCCGTTATGCCGTGCACGGCCAAGAAGGCCGAGTGTGCGCTGCCGAGCATGATGGG
Source organism: uncultured Collinsella sp. (assembly GCA_900555815.1). Classification (GTDB taxonomy): domain Bacteria; phylum Actinomycetota; class Coriobacteriia; order Coriobacteriales; family Coriobacteriaceae; genus Collinsella. The sequence goes on along the minus strand of USMR01000182.1, from coordinate 1,982 downwards.
CGAGGGCGGTGCGCCCGACGTGGACGTTGCGCTGACGGTGCGCGAGATGGTGCGCATGATCCGCGCGAGCCACGTGAGCGTTGACACGCTTACCGAGGAGCCGCTCGATACGCCGTTGGGCTTTGGCACGGGCGCGGGTGTGATCTTTGGCGCCACGGGCGGCGTGATGGAGGCCGCCGTGCGCTCGGCATATTACCTGGTGACGGGCAAGAACCCGGATGCCGACTTCTTCACTGACGTGCGCGGGCTCGAGGGCTGGAAGGAGGCCGTGGCCGATATCGACGGTACCAAGGTGCGCGTCGCCGTGGCGCACGGGCTGGGCAACGCCGCCCGTCTGCTCGACGCGATTCGCGACGGCCGTGTGAGCTATGACTTCGTCGAGGTCATGGCGTGCCCGGGCGGCTGCGTCGGTGGCGGCGGTCAGCCCATCCACGACGGCTGCGAGCTGGCGGCCGAGCGTGGCCAGGTGCTCTGGGGCCTCGATGCGAACGCCGAGATTCGCTTCTCGCACGAGAATCCCGATGTCCAGGCGTGCTACCGCGAGTTCTTGGGCGCGCCGCTCTCGCCGCTGGCCGAGGAGCTGCTGCATACCGACCATCACGCATGGGCGATGCCTAACGAGGGGGCGTGCTAGCGATGCGCGCGTTTAATGTTGAGATGTCGCGCCGGGGGTTTGCCTTGGCGCTCGCCGCGGGCGCCCTGTCGTTTGCGCTCGCGGGCTGTGGCGGCGGGGCTGCCGGTGCCGGGTCCGCCGCGGGCTCGGCTGCCACGGACGGCGCCGGTGCCACTGCCGAGCCGGTCGAGGTGCACGTCGCCTCGCTCAAGGGGCCGACCTCGATTGGTCTGGTGCAGTTTATGGACCGGGCGGCCGATGGCGAGACGGACAATGAGTTCGACTTTGCGATCAACACCGCCGCCGACGAGATTGTGCCCAAGGTCATTCAGGGCGATATCGACATTGCCCTGGTGCCGGCCAACGTGGCGAGCGTGCTCTACAACAAGACCGAGGGCGCGGTGCAGGTCATCGACATCAACACGCTGGGCGTGCTGAACGTGGTGACGGGCGACGCGAGTGTGACCTCGTTTGGCGATCTGGCGGGTCGCACCGTCTACATGACGGGCAAGGGCACCACGCCAGAGTACGTCATGAACTACCTGCTGGAGCGCGCGGGCCTGACCGGCCAGGTGGCGCTCGAGTTTAAGAGCGAGCCCACCGAGGTGCTGTCGGCCCTGCTTGCCGACCCGTCCGCCGTGGGCGTGCTGCCGGAGCCGTTCAAGATCGCTGCCATCGCCAAGAGCGAGGGCAAGCTGTCGGCACCGGTGAGCCTGACTGATGTGTGGGACGAACTGGCGGGTGACACGGGCTCCCGTTTGCTGACGGGCGTGACCGTGGTGCGCCGTGCCTTTGCCGAGGAGCATCCCGAGGCCGTGACGGAATTCTTGAGCTGCCATGCGGCGAGCGTGAAGGCCGTGAACGCGGCGCCGGCGGACTGGGCGCAGGCCGTGGTCGATGCAGGCATCGTGGATAACGCCACGATTGCCGAAAAGGCGATTCCCGGGTGCATGCTCGTGCGCCAGACGGGGAAGGATATGAAGGCGGCGCTCGGTGGGTACCTGCAGGTGCTGGCCGATGCGGACGCGAGCGCCGTGGGTGGCAAGCTCCCGGCTGACGATTTCTACTACATGGAGTAGCCCGTGCATGCGTTTGCTCGACAAATGACGGAGCGTATGAAGGCGGTGGCGGCAGCAGGTGCCGTCGCCGCCTTTTGGCTTGCCGCGTGGATGCTGGTGGCGGCGCTGGTGCCGCAGCCGTTGATCTTGCCTGGGCCGGGTGTTGTTGCCCTGGCGCTGCTGCGCCTGGTGCGCGATGGCGGTACCTGGGCGATTTTGGCGGGCTCGGGCGCGCGAATACTGGGCGGGCTGGCGCTTGCCGCGGCGTGTGGTGGCGTGCTTGCCGGGATTTCGTCACGTTCGCGGGCGTT
>USMR01000181.1 GCA_900555815.1 uncultured Collinsella sp. | reverse complement strand
CTCATCGGTGGTGAGCGTCGCCGATGGCGGGTTCTGCACCACATAGACGCTGTTGGGGTAGGGCTCTACCAGGCGGTGTCCGGTGATGGGGTCCATATTCTGCTGCTGCACGTTAAAGCTGCGCGCGTAGTTGAGCTTGTCGGCGGCAAGATCGTCCCAGCTGGGCAGCAGGTCGTAGTCGTAGACCTCGTCGAGCGAGTTGGTGCGGTAGACGGTGCCGTTGATATAGGTAATCTGGTCGACGGGCAGTCCCGCGTCGAGCGCGTCGGCGATCTCGACGATCGCGTGCTCGCCCATGCCGTAGATGAGGATGTCGGCGCGCGAGTCGAGCAGCACCGAGCGCTTGAGCTTGTCCTGCCAGTAGTCGTAGTGGGCCAGGCGACGCAGGCTTGCCTCGATGCCACCGATAATGATGGGGGCGTCCTTAAACGTCTGGCGGATGAGGTTGCCGTAGACCGTGACGGCGCGATTGGGACGGCGCCCCTCTTCGCCACCGGGGGTATAGGCGTCGGTGTGGCGGCGATGCTTGGTCACCGAATAGTGGTTGACCATAGAGTCCATGTTGCCGGCACTGACGAGAAAGCCTAGGCGCGGCTCGCCGAGCACGGTGATGCTGGCGGGGTCGGTCCAGTCGGGTTGGCAGATGATGCCCACTTTGTAGCCGTGCGCGTCGAGGACGCGGCTGATGATGGCCATGCCAAAGCTGGGATGGTCCACGTAGGCGTCGCCGCAGATGTAGACAAAGTCGCACTGGTCCCAGCCGCGTGCATCCATGTCGGCTCGACTGACGGGGAGGAATTTATCGCGGCTCGGACGCCAGGGGCGGACGGGCGTCGCTTGGGAATGCTTGGTGCGGGCGACCGTGGCCTGCGCCTTACCGCCGCGCTTTTGCTGCTGGACCTGTTTGCCCTGCTGACTGCGCTGGTTGTTCTGAGCGTGCTGAGGCTTTTTTGCCACGATCCCTCCCGGTGTTTGTATGCTGCATGTAATTGTAACCAGTCTTTTTGGGGCGGGGCTAAAAAGACTGGGGGAGTACATGAGCTGGGGGATCGGCGCGTCGATGCGAGGATCGTTTGTTTCCAGACTGTGTATCTGCGCGTTGGAGAACCCGTCTCGCGCGCACGCCATGTTGTCAATGGGTTACAGTATGAACGGCGGTTATGTTTCCGCCAACGCACGAGAGAGTCGTCAACAAGGAGGATGCACGACGATGCAGCGTGCCAAACAGATATCGGAGTCCATCGAGCTGGGCATCATCTTGGCGCTCGCCGGTGGCTTTATGGACGTGTATTCGTACATTGGGCGCGACCATGTTTTCGCCAACGCGCAGACGGGCAACATCTTGCTGGTGGGCGTGAGCATCTCGGAGGGCAATTGGGCGCTGGCGGGACGCTATTTCTTCCCCGTGGTGTCGTTTGCCGTGGGCATTATGCTTGCCGACCTGGTGCACGAGCGGTTTGGCAGCGTGATTCACTGGCGCCAGGTAACGGTGTTCTTTGAAGCTGTCATCTTGCTGGGCGTGAGCTTTATCCCGGGCGGCAATTTCAACCTGCTCGCCAACTGCCTCACCTCGTTTGCTTGCGGCATGCAGGTCGAGAGCTTCCGCAAGATCCACGGTCACGGCATCGCTACGACCATGTGCATCGGCAACTTGCGCAACGCGCTGCAAAACGTGGACGATTACATCATCACCCACAGGCGCGGCTTTTTGGAAAACGGCCTGCTGTACTTTGGCGTGATCTTTACCTTTGTGTTTGGCGCCGTGTTGGGCAACTGGTGTATTGAGCGCATGGGCCTGCACGCCATCGTCGTGGCGAGCTTGCTGCTGTTTGTCGCGTTTGCCATCATGTTCATCGACCGCGAGCGCGACTTGCGCTTACGCTGGAAGGTTGCGGCCGAGGCTTGGAAAGAGGGCTGCCGAAAGTAACCGAATGCGGCAAAGGGGCTGTCCCTTTGCCGCAATATTTTTCATCGTCTGTTGAAACGCTTTAAATAGTTTGACGTTCTCACGCGTTTTTTGTTTCAAAAGCGTTAGGATGGGACTCATAGCGTGGGGCGTAATGGATGCCCCGCACACGATGGGAGGCTATCAATGGCTAATCGTTTCGTTCTCAATACCATCTCTTATCATGGTTCCGGCGCCATCAAGGAGATTCCCGGCGAGCTCCAGCGTCGCGGCTACAAGAAGATCTTCGTCTGCTCCGACCCCGATCTGGTCAAGTTTGGCGTTACCGCTAAGGTGACCGACGAGCTCGACGCCGCCGGCATCGCTTGGAGCCTCTACTCCGAGATCAAGCCCAACCCCACGATTCAGAACGTCAAGGACGGCGTCGAGGCCTTCAAGGCCGCCGAGGCTGACGCTATCGTGACCATCGGTGGTGGCTCCTCCATGGACACCGCCAAGGCCATCGGCATCATCATCAACAACCCCGAGTTCGCCGATGTCCGCAGCCTCGAGGGCGTTGCTCCCACCAAGAACCATGCCGTGTTCACCATCGCCGTGCCGACGACCGCCGGTACCGCTGCCGAGGTGACCATCAACTACGTCATCACAGACCCCGAGAAGGTCCGCAAGTTCGTGTGCGTCGACACCAACGACGCCCCCGAGGTCGCCGTCGTCGACCCCGATATGATGGCTTCCATGCCCGCCGGCCTGACCGCTTCCACCGGCATGGACGCTCTGACCCACGCCATCGAGGGCTATACCACCAAGGGCGCTTGGGAGCTCTCCGACATGTTCCACTTTGAGGCTATTAAGCTGATCAGCGAGAACCTGCGCGACTCCGTCGCCGAGGCCAAGTCCGGTCAGCCCGGCTCCGGCCGCGAGGGCATGGCCCTTGGCCAGTATGTCGCCGGCATGGGCTTCTCCAACGTTGGCCTGGGCATCGACCACGCCATGGCTCACACCCTGTCCGCTCACTACGACACCCCGCACGGCGTCGCTTGCGCCATGCTGCTGCCGATCGCCATGGAGTTCAACAAGCCGGTTTGCGCTGAGCGCCTGGCCAAGGTTGCCGTCGCCATGGGCGTTGACACCACGGGCATGAGCACCGCCGAGGCCGCCGATGCCGCCATCGCCGCCGTCAAGCAGCTTTCCGCCGACGTGAACATCCCGCACGTCTGTGAGGCCATGAAGGCTGACGAGATCGAGGTCCTGGCCAAGGACGCCATGGCCGACGCCTGCTTCCCGGGTAACCCGCGCGAGGCAACGCTCGACGACGTCATCGAGCTCTTCAAGAAGATCTGCCCGCCTGTCTAACTTGGTTCGGCGGGCCCCTGCCCGAATGCCCCAGCATACTACTAGGGAATTAACGCGCCCCCCGGGCCCAACACCAGCGGCGGGGGCTCCAACGGTGCAGGC
>USMR01000180.1 GCA_900555815.1 uncultured Collinsella sp. | reverse complement strand
CGGACACTCGTCACACTTGGGTTTGCGGGCGTCGCAGATCTCGCGACCGAAGGTGATCCACTGATGGTTGACCGACTCCCAATACTCGTGCGGCAAAATCTTGAGCAGATCCTGCTCGGTCTTGAGCGGCTCCTTGGCATGTGTCTTGGGACTCAACATCAGGCGATGCGCAATGCGGTTGACGTGCGTGTCCACCGCAATGCCCTCCACGATGCCATACCCCACGTTGAGCACGATGTTCGCCGTCTTGCGTCCCACGCCCGGCAGCTTCACGAGTTCCTTCATGTCGGCCGGCACCTCGCCGCCATAGTCGGCGACGATCATCTGCGCGGCCTCCACGGCGTGCTTGGCCTTGCTCTTATAAAAGCCGAGTGACTTGATGGTGTCTGCCACGTCAGCCACACTCGCCCCGGCCATGGCCTCGGGCGTGGGCCACTGGGCAAACAGCTTCGGCGTCACCTTGTTGACCTGCGCGTCGGTCGTTTGCGCCGAGAGCAACACCGCGATCAGCAGGCGGAAGGGATTCTCGTGGTCCAAAAAGCACTCGACCGGGCCATAGCGACGGTTGAGGCGCTCACACACCTCAACGGCGCGCTCGCGTTTGGCGGCATTGGTCTCGCGTGGCATAACGACTCCTCGGCTCAACGGCACAATAAACTTATGGGCACAATTGTCCCACGTCCGAGACGCTTACGCCTCCAAGAATGCGCCGGTCTGACGGCTCCACAGGCTCGCGTACTCGCCACCCGCCTCGACGAGCTGCGTATGCGTGCCGTCCTCGACAATCTCGCCATCGGCCAGCACCACAATGCGGTCAAGCGCCGCCACGGTGGACAGGCGGTGCGCCACCACAATGGAGGTGCGGCCGCGCATCAGATTCTCGAGCGCCTCCTGCACCAACGCCTCGGACTCGCTGTCCAAGGCAGACGTCGCCTCGTCGAGCACCAGAATCGGCGCGTCGGTTAGGATGGCGCGGGCGATAGCCACGCGCTGACGCTGACCGCCAGAGAGCTTGACGCCGCGCTCGCCCACCATAGTGTCAAAGCCACGGGGCAAGCGGTCGATAAACTCGGTCGCATTAGCCAAGCGAGCCGCCTCGCGAATCTGCTCATCAGTGGCGTTGGGACGACCGTAGGCAATGTTTTCGCGAATGGAGCGGTGGAACAGCAGCGCCTCCTGCGGCACGTAGGCAACCTGACGGCGCAGGCTCTGCTGCGTGCAGCGCGAGACGTCCTGGCCGTCCACGAGCACGCGGCCGCCCTGTACATCGTCCAGGCGCAACAACAACTTGGTGAGCGTCGTCTTGCCCGAGCCCGATTTGCCCACCAGGCCCACGCGCTGGCCCGCCGCCACATGAAGTGTCAGGTCATCGAACACGCTCTCGCCCGCCGCAGCGTCACGGTACGCAAAGCTCAGCTGCTCAAAATCAATCGCGCCCTCGGTCACTTTGAGCTCGGGGGCGTCCGGGTCATCTGCCACCAAACGTGGCTCGTCCAGCACGCGCGTCATCTCGGCCGCATCGCCGAGCGCGCGGTTGATGCGCTGCATCATGGAGCTTACGTAGTTCAGGCGCATGGTGAGGTTATAGGTGTAGGTAAAGATCATGACGAGCGAGCCGGCCGAGATGCCAAACCACGCGTTGCCGCCCGCCACGAATACGCTCACCACGGCCATGGTGATGACGATAAGACCCGAGGTCGTAAAGTTGCGCTGCATCATGGCGTGCATCGAGACCGTCTCGGCATCGCGCGCGGCACGATCAGCGGCGTCGAACAGATCACGTTCAAAGTCCTCCCGCCCGCAGGTCTTGACGGCCAAGATGTTCGTGACCGCGTCGGAGAGCACGCCCGAGAGCTTGTTCTGCGCGGCGGACGTCGCGGCCGAAAGCGGCATGATGCGCTTGTACATAAGCCAGACAAACGCGATGTAGACGGCCATGATGCACACCAGGATCACGGTAAACGTCGGCACCACCGGGGCGAGCGCCGCCACCGTGCAGATGACCGAGGTGATGGTGGGGATGAGCGAATACACCGTCACGTCGACCAGCCCCGTATAGCCGCTCATAAAACGGCTCGTCTGGCTCACGAGCGATCCGCCAAAGCGGCTGGTGTGAAATGTCATGGATTGATTGGAGAGCGTGTCGAAGCACAGGCGCGCCAGGTGATAGTTGCCCGCAATCTCGAGCTTGTAGACGGTGTAGTCCTGCAGCTTGGAGAGGATTTGGCCCACCAGGTTAACGAGTACGAGCGCCAGGATATAGGGGCCGAAGACCTCAAACACCTGATCACCCGCCACGGGACCGGCTTGAACGCGGTCGACAATGAGGGCCATCACATAGGTATTGGCAAACGTCAGCAAAAAGATGTAGCCCGCCGACGAGAACACCGAGAGAAAGACAATCAGCGGCTGCGTGCGCGTGACACCCCAAAACCGCTGCAGCGTGCGGCGCACGGTGGAGCGTTTCAGCGGACTGGTGTTTCTCTGAGACATGGGCTTCCTTTCGCGTCTGATAGGGCGAAACGCCATTGTTGCACACTAAAGCGCACTTCAGGCAAGCGCGATGTGAAAGGCAGCGGGGTGCCCGCGTTTGCGCCGGTGCCCCGCTGCCTTGTTGCAATTAGTCCTCGTCTTCTTGGTCTGTGGAAAGGCCCGCGGGCGTGAGTCCCAAGATCTCATCGGCTTGGTCGGCGTCTTCCAGCGCGTCGATATCCTTGAGTTTGCGCTCCATGACGTTGGTGCGCGTGGTGATAATGCCCTCGACCGTTTTACCCGCGGTCTCGATCTGCTGCTGGGCGCGGCGCAGCGCCTTTTGATAGCGCGGCAGCTCGGCCTTGACGGCGGAGAGCACTCGCAGTACATCGTCGGTGCGTTTTTGCAGCCTAAACGTCTGGTAGCTCATCTGCAGGCTGTTGAGAATGGCCGCCATGGTGCTGGGGCCGGCAACGTTGACGTGATAGTCGCGGCCCAGGGTCTCGATAAGCCCGGAGCGGCTGACGACCTCGGCGTACAGCCCTTCAAACGGCACGAACATGATGCCAAAGTTGGTCGTTGCCGGCACACTCAGGTACTTTTCGCAAATGTCCTTTGCCTCGCGCTTGACCATGGTGTCGAGCGTCTTGCGCGCAGCCGCCACGGTCTCCGCATCGCCCGACTCCCGCGCGTCGAGCAAGTGCTCGTACGCGTCGCCCGGGAATTTGGAGTCGATCGGCAGCAGCACGGGATCGCCCTCGTCCACCGGCAGCTTGACGGCAAACTCAACGCGCTCCGAGGCGCCGGGCTTGGTGGCGACGTTTTCCAGATACTGGTCGGGCGTAAGGATGTCCGCCAGAATTGCACCCAGCTGCACCTCGCCCAAAATCCCACGCGCCATCACGATG
>USMR01000179.1 GCA_900555815.1 uncultured Collinsella sp. | reverse complement strand
GTACGTCTTTTGGATCGCTTGCGGCGGTTCGATGATCGATCTCATGCCGGCCAACGAGCTGCTCTAGCGTGAGGCCACCACGTTTACCTCGACGGTCTACACGGCACGCGAGTTTTGCCTGATGGCTCCCAAGAGTCTTGGCGAGAAGTCGCTCGTCATCGCCTGCAGCCACAGCGGCAACACGCAGGAGGTCGTCGACGGCTGCGAGATGGCGCTGGCCGCCGGTGCCGAGGTCATTGCCCTTACCGACTGCGAGGGCTCAAAGATCGACAACGGCAAGTGGACTACCTGGGTCTATCCGTGGGGTGAGGGCGTGTCGCAGGCCGAGGTGCCGCAGGGCATTGGCGCTCTGATCGCCGCCGAGTTGCTCGACCAGCAGGAAGGCTACGAGTCACTCGCCGACATGTATGAGGGCCTCAAGCAGATGGATGCGCTGCTGCCCGCCGCCCGTGAGAAGGTCAACGCCGAGCTGGGCGCCCGCTTTGCCGAGCTCTGCCAGCAGCACAAGTTCTTCTATATCTTGGGCTCCGGTCCCAACTTTAGCCAGACCTATGCCATGGCGATTTGCTCGCTCATGGAGATGCAGTGGCAGCACTGCTGCTACATCCACTCCGGCGAGTACTTCCACGGCCCGTTCGAAGCCACCGAGCCCGGCGTGTTCTACTTTGTGCAGCTCGGATCGGGCGAGTGCCGCCCCATGGAGGAGCGCGCTCTTGCGTTCCTCAACACGCACACCGATACCGTCATGGTGCTCGATGCGCTCGAGTACGGCGTGGGTGAAGTGCCTGCCAGCGTGCGTTCGTACCTGGAGCCGATCTTCTTCTACAACATGAGCTGCGAGCTGCGCGCCGCCCGCGGCAAGGTCTTCGACCACAGCCCCGAGGTTCGTCGCTACATGGGCATCGAGCAGTACTAGGTACCGGGAAAAGTATTCACCTTCGATTCGCAAGCGAACAGCGTGCGTAAAAAGCGGGCCGCGCCGGGGATTTCCGGCGCGGCCCGCTTAGTATCGCGCTTAGATTCGCAAGGTTGCGGCAGCCGGCGGCCTACTTCGCGTCGTATGCCTCGGCGTCCCACCAGTCGAGCTGGGCGATGTTGTCGCGGATGTGCTGGCAGCTCTTGTGGAAGCCCTCGAGCTCGTGCTCGGACAGGTCGAGCGTGTAGACCTCCTCGACGCCCTCGGCACCGATCACGCACGGCAGGGAGGTAAAGATGCCCTCCTCGCCATACTGGCCGGTCATGAGCGTGGAGGCGGAAAGCACGGCGTGCTCGTTGTGCAGCACGGCGGCGCAGACGCGCGCGGCGGAGTTGGCGACGGCGTACTCGGTGCACTGCTTGCCCTGGTAGGTCACATAGCCGCCCTTGCGTGCGAGCTCCTCGACCTCCATGTGGTCGAAGGCGTACTTGTCAGGGTTCTCGGCCTGAAGCTCGTTGAGGCTCTTGCCGGCGATGGTTGCTGCCTTAAAGGCGGCCAGCTGGCTAAAGCCGTGCTCGCCGATCATGTAGGCGTCGATGGACTTGGGGCTCACGCCGACCTTCTTGGAGATCTCGGTGCGCAGGCGGGCGGAGTCCAGGCCGCAGCCCGAGCCGATGATCTTCTTGGGATCGTAGCCGGTCAGGTGCCACAGCTCGGTGCACACGACGTCGCAGGGGTTGGAGATGCTCACGAAGATGCCGTCAAAGCCGGCGTCGACGATGCGTTTGGCAAAGGTGCGGGCGGCGTCGGTGGTAAAGAACAGCTCGCCGTCGCGGTTGCCGGCGGCCAGCGCGACCTTGCCGGCGGCGTTGACGATGACGTCGCAGCAGGCAAGCTCCTCGTAGTGGTCGTAGCAGTTGACGATCTTGGTGTTGTACGGGACAAACGAAAGGGAGTCGCGCAGGTCCTGGACCTCGGACGTCACCTTGGCCTCGTTGATATCGCACAGGTACAGCTCGTCGGCAATGCCCTGCATGAGCAGACTGTTGGCAACATGTGCTCCTACGTGGCCCTGGCCGACCACACCGATCTTACGCGTCTGGTACATATATGTATCCTTTCGGCCGAGTTTTTCGCGTCGAACCATTGTAGCGTCCTGCTGCCACTTTGCTAGGCTAAAGCGCCATAGTTTTTTGGGCATGCCTTAATCTCTACTTTTGGAGTGATTTGGGCCGCTGACGGCATCGCTGGGCGATATGCTCGCGCGGATGGGGCCGCTCGTTGTACCATAGCTGCAACTGACTCGTAAGGAGCATCCATGCCCATTCGCATCCCCGACGCCCTCCCTGCCGCCGCGCAGCTCGAGAGCGAGAACATCTTTGTCATGACCGAGTACCGCGCGCTGCACCAGGACATCCGTCCGCTGCGCGTGCTCATCCTCAACCTCATGCCCACCAAGATTGCCACCGAGACGCAGATCATGCGCAAACTCTCCAACACGCCGCTGCAGGTGGAAGTGGACCTGCTGCGCACCAAGACGCACGAGGCCACGCACGTGAGCGCCGGCCACCTGGAGACGTTCTACCGCACGTTCGACGACATCCGCGACATCCACTACGACGGCCTGATCATCACGGGCGCGCCGGTGGAACAGATGCCGTTCGAGGAGGTCGACTACTGGCCCGAGCTCTGCCAGATCATGGATTGGTCCACCACGCACGTGCACTCTACGCTGCACATTTGTTGGGGCGCGCAGGCCGGCCTGTACCATCATTACGGCATCCAGAAGTACGACCTGCCGGCAAAGGCGAGCGGCGTGTTCGAGCATTATCTGGTGAAGCCGCAAAGCCCGCTGGTCCGCGGCTTTGACGACCGCTTCTATGCCGTACATTCGCGCAACACCGACGTGCGCCGCGAGGACGTGGAGGCCGAGCCGCAGCTTGAGGTCGTGGCCGTGTCCGACGAGGTGGGCCTGTACATCGTCAAGTCGACCGACAGCCGTCGCTTCTTTGTCTTTGGCCATCCCGAGTACGACACCGATACGCTGCGCCTGGAGTACGAGCGCGATGTGAAGCGCGGGCTCAACCCGGAGGTGCCGGCGCACTACTTTCCGGGTGACGACCCCTCCGCCGAGCCGCGCAACGTCTGGCGCAGCCAAGCTCAGCTGTTCTACACCAACTGGCTCAACTACTACGTCTACCAGACCACGCCCTACGACCTGGCCCGCGCCGGCGAGGAGGTCGCCGTACGCCAGGCGCTGATCAACATTTACGAAATGGAGATCGTGGAATACGACCTGCCGCGGGTGCGTATCCGCGTGCGTTGCAGCAAGGGAACCTACATCCGCTCGCTGGCCCACGAGATCGGACAGGCGCTCCGCAGCGGGGCGCACCTCACCTCGCTGCGCCGCACGCGCAGCGGCGGCTTCACGCTCGAAAAATCCTATGAGCTGGACGAATTTCTTGAA
>USMR01000178.1 GCA_900555815.1 uncultured Collinsella sp. | reverse complement strand
AAACTGCTCGCCGTAGTCGATAACCGGCGTGGCGGCAGGCGCGGCGGCAATCACGTCATCGGGCGCACCGACTGCGACGATACGGTCGCCTGCGATGGCAATCGCCAGCTCGCGGGCGGTATCGATGCCGTCTTGCGCGGTAAAGACGTTCTTGGAGCGGATAATCCGATCGATATGTTGCATGGGCATCCCCATCTCTGGCAGGAAATTCAACACCCCCGAGTGTACTCCCCCGCCCTTGTAACAAAACCCCAAGCGGCAAACGGCAACTTTACCAGCCCTAGCGGCAGGTGGCATACTGGAGAGAGCCTGTACGATTTTGCGATCAACCCAGCAAGGAGCAAATCGACCATGACGAAGACCAAGGCACAGCAGATTATGGCGGCGACCGAGGCTCGCGCAGCTGACGACGTCACCGCAGCCATCAAAGATATCGCTACCGAGTTTGAACCATATATCATCAAGCAGTGCCGGCACTTCCATAAGCACCCGGAGCTGAGCCTTGCCGAGGAGCGCACGACCTCCGACATCGCCAACCAGCTCGACGCCATGAATATCCCCTACGAGCGTCCGCTCAAGACCGGCTTGGTGGCAACGCTTCGCGGTACCGCGCCGGATGCCTACCGCGAGGACGGCACGCCACGCCGCCGCATCCTGCTGCGCGCCGACATCGACGCCCTGCCCGTCACCGAGCAGACCGGCGAGGAGTTCGCCAGCGTCAACGAGGGCTGCATGCACGCCTGCGGCCACGACTGCCATATCGCCATGATGCTCGGAACGCTGCAAATCCTGCGCCATATGACCGACGACATCCACGGCGAAGTCCGCATCGTATTCCAGCCCAGCGAGGAAAACGGCCAGGGCGCTAAGCTCATGATCGGCACGGGTGTGCTCGACGGCGTCGATGGCGCCTACGCCGCGCACATCTGGAGTGAGGTCGACGCCGGCACCGTGAGCTGCGAGCCCGGTCCGCGCATGGCCAATACCGACTGGTTCCGCATCGACGTCCGCGGCACCTCGTGCCATGGCGCCATGCCCCAGCGAGGTCACGACGCCGTCATGGTTGCCGCCGAGATCGTCAACGCCCTGCAGACCATCGTCTCGCGCGAAATCAGCCCCTACGAGCCGGCCGTCATCACCGTCGGCGAGCTGCACGGCGGCACCGCGCGCAACGTTATCGCCGGCACGGCCTACCTCGCCGGCACAGTGCGCACCTACGGCGATTCGACCCACGAGGAAATGCCGGAGCTCATGCGCCGCATCGTGGAGCATACCGCGGCCGCCCTGGGCGCCGAGGCAGAGCTCACCGACTACACCATCGCCAACTACAAGGTCGAAAACGACGCCGCCTCGAGCGAGCGCTGCCGTCAGGCTGTAATGAAGTGCCTGGGCCCCACCGGCCAAGGCCATTATCGCGGCACGCTTTCGGGCGAGGATTTTTCGGAGTACCTGCGTCGCGTACCGGGCGTGCTCGCCTTTGTAGGTACGCGCAACCCCAAGATTGGCGCCACGTACGCCCAACATTCCTGCTTCTACAAGATCGACGAGACCGTGCTGGCAAAGGGCTCCATGGTGGCCGCCCAGTATGCTATCGACTTTTTGGCCGAGCCCACGCAAGAGGAGCTCGACGGCCCCGCGATTACCGCGGTCGCCGAGACCAACCCCGATCTGGCCGCCAAGTTGCGCTCTGCCAAGGCGACGACCGCCGAGGCTCGCGACGCCATCCATGATGCCCGAACGGCTCGCCATGCCGCGATCAAGGGCATCCACGACGCACGCGCTGCTGCACGCCGCGAGGAGAAGCACGACGAGTAGTCGATTCGCTGGCATCTCGCAGTCATAGCCACATCGCGATGTCAAAGCGGGGGCGGACGTTTCGACACGTCCGCCCCCGCTCATTCTTCAAGCGCTATTTCTACTATTTCTACCCCGTCCCCAAATGGCAGACGGCATGGCTACTCGTCCTGAGGGTCCTCGTCGGAGCTTGGCTCGGACGCCGGCTCAGGTGCAGGTGCCGGCTCAGGCTCAGGCGCAGGCTCGGGCTCAGATGCCGTCTCAGGCTCGGGCGCCGGTTCAGACTCGGGCGCCGGCTCAGGCTCGGTCGCGGGAGCGGGTGCAGGTGCCGGCGAAGCATCCGGAGCACTGTAACCCGAAGCACCGGACTTCTTCTCGAAGGGCAATACAAAAGTCAGGACGTCGTCCTTATCCTCATCGGCCCATTCGCTTGCATAACGTGCAACCCAATAGCCAACGGCACGGTGCTTGAGCATCTTGCCAAAAACCGTAAGAAATACGGTGACGAAAGCGACCAGCACCAGGAACAGCGCGAGCGTGACGCCACCGCCGGTAACAATTGCCTCAATACCCGTAGGACGATAGTAGTAGCTATACATACCGACAGAGGCAATGGCGCCAAAGACGACCGTCAAGATCCATGTGACAACGTTGGCGACCAGGCCCGTCAAAAACTCGGGAAGGAGCGAAGCACAGAACAGCTTGGTCTTGTTGTGCTTAAACGCCGCCCAGACCTTATCGAGCGAAAACGCGCTCTCGACACGCCCGGTCACCGCAAAGTGCATCACGGCGATGTCGGCGAACATCTTAAAGAAGACACCCAGAATCGCCGAGGCAATTAGCGCCAGGACAAGCAGGCCAAGCGAGCCAAACAGCGCAGCCTCGAGCGCATAAGAGCCGTAATAAGAATACGAGCCCGCAGCGCCAATTACCACGCCCTCCACCAGCGAAAGCACTACACCGATAACGGGAATGGCAGCGATAACCTCGAGCACGACCGAAATAACGCTCGAAAAGACTCCGAGACCAAACGACGTGGAACGCATCAGCGGACGATCCATGCCGTCATCGATCTTAAGCGACAGATCGCGACCCCACTCGATGCCAAAGCCGGAACCGCACACGCTCGCAATGCAAGCTGCCAAAAAGCCGATGGCAGCCGCAATGCCGCCAATAACGGGAATAAACAACACGAGCACCGACACAACGCAAATCAGCGCCGGCAAAAACGCGATTTGGCATACACGCTGAAGCACACCCGGAGTCTTGGTCATATCTTGGAACGCCTGAGCCACACAGCCCTTTGGCGCATTCGCCACGGGCGGTTGCGGAACAAACTGCTGGGGCTGAGGCTGTCCCTGGGGAGCGGCACCGGCATTAGGAGCACCACACACGCCGCAGAACTTGTCGTTATCGCCCATGGGGGCGCCACACTGCGAGCAGAACATAGAATCATCCCTTCGTATCTTGAACAAATCACTTGGATCGCAAACGATGTCTTTAGCATCATTATTGCCCAATGTGGGGTCAAATACTCAAAGATGACCGATTTGCAAGATACACGGCGCCAGCAGGCGGTTCGTTGAATACGTCTGCGCTAGTTCGTTCC
>USMR01000177.1 GCA_900555815.1 uncultured Collinsella sp. | reverse complement strand
AATACATCGCCAAAATCATCCGCTACGAGCGTCCCGATGCCATCATCCCCGGCATCGGCGGGCAGACGGGTCTGAATCTGGCCATGCAGCTGGAAAAGAAGGGCATTCTGCGGGAATGCCGGGTCAGACTGCTGGGCACCTCCAGCGAGTCCATCGAGCGTGCCGAGGATCGGGAGCTTTTCAAGGAGCTGTGCCAGTCCATCGGCGAGCCGGTCATCCCCTCCGAAATTTCCTACTCTCTGGAGGAGGCCAAGGAGGCCGCCAAGCGCATCGGCTATCCCGTGGTGCTTCGTCCCGCCTTTACTCTGGGCAGCACCGGCGGCGGCTTTGCTTACAATGAAGACGAGCTGGTGGAAATCGGTCTCAACGCCTTCGCCCTCTCCCCTGTCCATCAGGTTCTGGTGGAAAAGTCCGTCAAGGGCTACAAGGAGATCGAATTCGAGGTCATGCGGGATTCGGGTGACCACGCCATCACCATCTGCGGCATGGAGAACATCGACCCCGTGGGCGTCCACACCGGCGACAGCATGGTGGTCGCCCCCATCATGACCCTCAGCGACCACGACATGAAGATGCTCAACGACTCCGCCATCAAGATCATCCGGGCGCTGAAGGTGGAGGGCGGCTGCAACGTCCAGTTTGCCCTTGACCCCAATTCCTCCAAATACTATCTCATCGAGGTCAACCCCCGTGTCTCCCGTTCCTCCGCTCTAGCCTCCAAGGCCTCCGGCTACCCCATTGCCCGGGTCACCGCGAAAATCGCCGTGGGCATGGCGCTGGAGGACATCAAAATCGCCAACACCAACGCCGCCTTTGAGCCGAAGCTGGACTACGTCATCACCAAGCTGCCCCGGTTCCCCTTCGACAAGTTCACCTCCGCCATCAACATTCTGGGCACCCAGATGATGGCCACCGGCGAGGTCATGGGCATCGGCTCCAATCTGGAGGAATCCCTGCTCAAGGGCATCCGCTCTCTGGAGGTAGGCGCGAACCACATCTACCATCACAAATTCGACGACATGACCACGGAGGAGCTGCTGGACTATATCAGCGTGTTCCGCTCCGACAACATCTTCGCCATTGCGGAAATGGTCTACCGGGGTGTCACCGTGGAGCAGATTCATGAAATTACAGCCATCGACGTGTATTTCCTGAACGCCATCAAGCGCATTGTGGATATGGAGGAATACCTGAAACTCCACGTCAAAGAGCCGGAAGCCCTTCTGGACGCCAAGAAGATGGGCTTCAGCGACAAATATGTAAGCCGGCTGTGGAAATGCTCCGAGACGGACGTGTCTGATTTCCGCAGAAAACACGGTATGTTCCCGGCCTTCCGTATGGTGGACACCTGCCACACCGGCGCGTATATCCCCTACTTCTACTCCTCCTACACCGGCGGGAACGTCTCCCGGCTGACGAACAAAAAGAAGATCGTGGTGCTGGGCGCAGGCCCCATCCGCATCGGTCAAGGCGTGGAATTCGACTACTCCACCGTCCACGCCGTCATGACCATCAAAAAGGCGGGCTACGAGGCCATCATCATCAACAACAACCCCGAGACCGTCTCGACCGACTATACCACCAGCGACAAACTCTATTTCGAGCCGCTTACGGTCGAGGACGTGATGAATGTCATTCACCTCGAGAAGCCGAAGGGCATCGTCGTCTCGCTCGGCGGACAGACGGCCATCAACCTGGCCGAGCCGCTGGCCGAGCTGGGCGTGCCCATCATCGGCACCGACTGCGAGGCGATCCGCAACGCCGAGGACCGCGGCTGCTTCGAGAAGATCATGGAGGAGCTGGGCATTCCGCAGCCCGAAGCCGAGGCCGTGACGGACATCGAGGCCGGAGTGCGTGCCGCAGCCCGCATCGGCTATCCGGTGCTGGTGCGTCCGAGCTACGTGCTGGGCGGCCGCGGCATGATGATCGCCTACGATGCCGAGCATCTGCGCGATTACATGGCCGAGGCTGCGCGCATTAGCCCCGACTATCCGGTATATCTGGACCGCTTCCTGGAGGGTGCGATTGAGTCCGATGTCGACGCCCTGTGCGACGGCGAAGAGGTCTACATCGGCGGCATCCTGGAGCATATCGAGGAGGCCGGTATTCACTCCGGCGACTCTGCGACCTGCATTCCGCCGTTCAGCTTTAGTGAGAGCCTGCAGGCGAAGCTCCGCGAGACCACGCGCCGCATCGCGATGGCGCTGGGCGTGCGCGGCCTGGTCAACGTGCAGTATGCCATCAAGGGCGAGACCGTCTACGTGATTGAGGCAAACCCGCGCGCGAGCCGCACCGTGCCGTTTATCTCCAAGGCCACCGGCGTGCCGCTGGCCAAGTGCGCGGCGCGTATCATGGCGGGCGATTCCATCGCCAGCCTGGGCCTGCCGAGCGACGAGCGTCAGCTGGACTGGTTCTGCATGAAGGAAGCCGTTATGCCCTGGGGCCGTTTCCCGGGAGCCGACGTTATCCTGGGGCCCGAGATGAAGTCGACGGGCGAGGTCATGGGTATCGCCAAGAGCTATCCCGAGGCATACGCCAAGACGCAGCTGGCGATCGACTACAAGCTGCCCGATCCCAGCAGCGGCAAGGTGTTCATCAGTGTGTGCGATCGCGACAAGCGTCACATCCTTTCGGTCGCGCGCATCCTGCGCTACCTGGGCTTCGACATCTGCTCCACCGAGGGCACGGCGCGCGTGCTGCGCGGCGGCAACGTGACGTGCGGGATCGTGGAGAAGATCAGCGGCCCGCACGATGGCGAGCGTCCCAACATCGGCGACCTGATCGCCGACGGCAAGATCGCAGTGATTATCAACACGCCGTACGGTCCGGGTTCGCGCGGCGACGGCTATCTGCTGCGCACCGAGGCCGTGCGCCGCGGCGTGACCTGCGTGACCGCGATGTCTGCTGCCAATACGTACGTGAGCGCCATCGAGGCTGTGCGCGAGGACCAGCAGGGTCACGGCAGCGCCAACGACATGGGCATGGACGTCATCGCCCTGCAGGACCTGCCGCAGTACACGGTGTAAGACTCATCCCGTCGCCCGGGGCGGGATCGGACGCTTTCTCTCGGAAACTGGGCTTCGCGAAGTTTTCCGAGAGAAAGGTCCGCCTCCCGCCCCGGTCTGCGGTGACTCGGCTGCACCGTGTGCTGCCGAAGGGGCTTTGCGCGATGACTAGGGCTGAATAAAAAGTGAGCGTGGGCTCTGTCGTTCATTCGAACGACAGAGCCCACGTTTTGTATGGGGTCTCTTGGCGAATTTTCATTCGCCAAGAGACTTTTTGCTATGGGGGAGACATGTCCCTGGACAGTTAGTTCAGATACGTATTTTTTTAAAGGCTGACGAAGGTCGATTTGGGGTCAAATGAGCCGTTTTTGGCCTTCTGGGCCGACAGAGGCGCTCGCTCA
>USMR01000176.1 GCA_900555815.1 uncultured Collinsella sp. | reverse complement strand
GGTGTGCTCGGGCAGCTGGTCCTCGACGGCATCGAAGGCCTCGCGGAACTTGTTCTGGATGTAGAGCTGGGCCGGCAGCAGCCACTCCTCCATAGTCTTGGAGACCACGGAGCGAACCTGCGGGTTCTGGGCGAGCTTAGCGGTATAGGTCTTCATATAGTCGAGGTAGGCCGGCAGGTCAAAGTAGAGATTGTCGACCGGGCGCAGCTCGGGCACCTCGCCGGTGAGCTGGCTCTTGGGCGCGATGAGCTCCTCGGGCTCAAACTGGTGACCCAGGTCGCACTCGTCGGCATAGGCCTTCTCGGACTTGCAGCCCTGGATGGGGCAGCGGCCGATCACCTGGCGGCCGTTGAGGAACGTGCCGGCCTTGGCGTCGTAGAACTGCAGCGTGGAGCGCTTGGAGATGGTGCCCTGTTCGTGCAGACGCTCGATAATCTCGGCGGTCACCTCGTTGTGAATCTGCGCAGCCGGCTCAAGGCCCGAGCCGCCGTAGATATCGCAGCTGATGTTGTAGTTGTTGAGGGTCGCGGCCTGGCGGGAGTGATTGGACTCGACATACTCGGCGATGGACTTGTCGTAGCCCTCGTTCTCCTTGAGCTTGCGGTAGCTCTCCATGATGGGCGAGCCGTAGCAGTCGGTGCCCGAGGTGAAGATGACGTTCTCGCGGCCCAGACGGTCGCGCAGGAAGCGGGCGAAGAAGTCGGCCGGGACAAAGACGCCACCGACGTGGCCAAAGTGAAGGCCCTTGTTGCCGTAGGGCTCGCCGGCGGTAACGATGGCGCGGCGAGGCCAGCTGGGACGGTCGTTCATGGAGTATTTGGATGCCATGGGACTCCTTCGCATATGGTGAGAGCGCGGCCGGGCGCAAGGCCTGGCGACGCGGTGGTCAATTCGTGCATATCGTTCGACATTATCGCACATGCGGACGGGTACGTGGCAGGGGCGCTATCCTAAGATGCTATGAATGAGATTTCCAACATACATGCGTTTGAAGACGAGGAATTTCTGCACGCTTGCTTCGTGTGGGGGATGGTCGTAGTCGGCGTGTTTGCCGTGTGCCTGGTGCCGGTGTTTATGCTGATGGGCGGGCCTGCGGACTTGGATGCGGCTGACGCGGGCGGCTGGACGGCGGTTGTGGGCTGGATAGTCGGCTTGGCCGCGGTTTCTGTGGCGTCATTTGCCGTGCACGAGCTGGTGCACGGTGCGTTTTTTAAGCTGCTGGCGCCTGCGGGCGCGAAGGTGACCTTTGGGGCGAATCGCGAGACGGCGATGATTTATGCCTGCGCCGAGGGCGTTGTGTATTCTCGCCGGCGGTACGTGGCGGTTTGCCTGGCACCGACGGTTGTTGTGACGACAACGCTTGCCCTGGGGTTTGCGTTTTCGGGCTATCCGCTGCTGTGCTATCTGGCGGCCGGCTTGCATTTGTCGGGCTGTGCGGGCGACTGGTATTACGTGCGGACCATTTTGTGCGACCGCCGCATTGTCGCCTGCGAGGATACGTCCTTTGGCGTGCGCTTTTTTGGGTGAGGAGATGTCGATGAAGCCGTTGTTGCTGCATGCATGTTGTGCACCATGCTCGCTTGAGCCGGTCCGCCTGCTGCGCGAGGAGGGGTTTGAGCCCACGATTTGCTGGACCAACCCCAATATTCAGCCGCACGATGAATGGCAGCGTCGCCTGGACGAGCTGCGCCGGTGGTGTGCCGAAGGCGGCATCGAGCTTATCGAGGCGGGGGAGGACCGTGAGCGCTGGGAGACCGGCGTGGCACCGCTGGGTGCCGATCGGCCCCGTCGCTGTCGTGCGTGCTATGCCCTGCGCTTGGCCGAGGCGTGCCGTGTGGCCCAGGAATGCGGGTTTGAATACGTGGGCACGACGCTCGCCGTCTCGCCGTATCAGCTGTTCGACACCTGCAATGATGTGCTCGAGCGCCTGGCGGCCGCACATGGGCTCACGCCGGTGATTCGCGATTTTCGCCCGTATTACCCCGAGGCCACGCGTCGTTCGCGTGAACTGGGCATGTATCGGCAGAACTACTGTGGCTGCCGCTTCTCGGCTGTCGAGGCGGCCATGGACCGCGCCCGCATCCGCGACGAGCGTAAAGCCGCCAAAAAGTAGTTCATTTGGGCTGGGGCTTTGAGCTGTCTGTGCGGTACGGTCGTTTTTGGGAAAGTCGATTTAATTAAGCGTGTGATCGTGGCTCGCTTGATACCAAACGACGACTCCTATGATTCTAATCCTCCGTTTGTTAAACATCAGATCCGGACTTGCTGTTGCATATGAATGGGACGACAGCACAATCATGTCGTTTCCTTCTGCAAATCGCCTAATTACCGGTGTTTTACCGTCTGCGAGCGCCAATACAGCACAGCCGTTCCAAGGCTTTGCGGTGGTATCGACAAGTAGTAAGCTGCCGGGAGGGTAAATGCGGGACATTTCGTCACCTTTGATTTTAACGAAAACGCTATGTGGGTGACGCTTGGCTACGTCTACAGGCGCGCAAGCATTTTGTTGGCTGTGCGTGATGCGGCGCTTTTGCGATTCGATATCGATGACGGGAAATGCGCCCTCCATTTCGTGGATAGCAGGGTCTTCGTCGGTGACGATTCTTTTATTTGCGAGCTTTACGGCCAAACCGTTTTCCTCGCCAACAAGTTCATCGCGGGTGCAACCGAAGAGCGCTTGTAACTTTTCAATATGGCGCTCACGGGGGGCATACCGACTTTTTTCCCAACGACAAACGGTCTCTTTAGATACCCCCAACATCTCTGCAAGTTGCGCCTGACCAAGATGCTCCATGGTGCGGAGTTTACGAATATTTGCCCCGAAGCCCATGGCTATAGATCCTCTCGCCACAGAGGGAGGCATAGACAGTTTGTGCCACCATAGCCTTTGGTGAGCTCGTCAATGGATAACGGGAATAATTCCATTCCTGCTTTCTCAAGCGCTTCGTTGGTCCAAACGTTTTCTTCATATACGCATAGTTTTCCTGGCGAGAGTGCAAGGATAGACGTTGCGTTGTTTCGGCGCTCTCTTTCGTAGGCTGTTTGATTCCCGCCTCCGCAGTCAATTACTTTTATTGGTTCGCAACAGGCTGCAGAGAGTATTTCCGGAATCGTGCGATCGATAGGAGTGATCGTAAGGCCCTTTCCGGATCGTTTTAGTTGAATGCTGTATGCATCAACGGCATTGCATATCTCACGATCGATGAGGAACGCGTCGTGATCAATTCTACTTATGAACGTATCGAGGTGGATACGCAGCCCGTCAGAGGGGACTCGAATCGCAATTAGCTCGGTGGTCTGGAATTTATTTGAGGTCAGGAGCTCTTTGGCAAGTGACTCGACGGCGGCGGGTTCAGTTCGGTCAGAGATTCCAACTAATATTGTCTTAGCACTGATAACAAGAATGTCTCCGCCTTCGAT
>USMR01000175.1 GCA_900555815.1 uncultured Collinsella sp. | reverse complement strand
GGGCTGCCCTTGGAGATGGGGCTGGCCGAGGCCCAGCAGACGCTGCTGCAGAACGGCCTGCGCTCCCGCGTGGTGCTGGAGGCCGACGGCAAGCTCATGGACGGCACCGATGTTGCCGTCGCCTGCCTGCTGGGTGCCGAGGAGTTTGGCTTTGCGACCATGCCGCTCATCTCCATGGGCTGCCTCATGCAGCGCGACTGCCAGCAGGATACCTGCCCGGCCGGCATCGCCACGCAAAACTGTCGCCTGCGTCGCGGCTTCCGCGGCAAGCCGGAGCACGTCGAGCACTTTATGCTCTTTGTTGCCGAGCAGCTGCGCGAGGTCATGGCGAGCCTGGGCTTCCGCACCGTCGACGAGATGGTCGGCCATCCCGAGTGCCTGCGCCAGATTGAGGTCCCGGGCAACCGCAAGGCTAACCTGCTGGATCTGTCGCCCGTGCTGGCGAGCGCGACCTGTGAGTTTGGTGCCCATATCACGGGTGCCGACGGCCGTCACTTCCTGCCCCAGATGGCTGCGGACAGCGAGCTCGAAAAGACGCTCGACTCCACGTTGTTTGTGCCCTATACGGCCGATGCCCGTGCGCACCTGCGTCCGATTCGCTTCCGCGCCGATATCGCCAACGTCAACCGCTGTGTGGGCACCATCTTGGGCAACGCGGTGACCAAGGCGCATCCCGAGGGCCTGCCCGCCGGCTCCATCACCATCGATTGCGATGGTTCGGCCGGTCAGAGCTTTGGCGCCTTCCTGCCGCGCGGCATTACGCTCAACGTGTGCGGCGACGCCAACGACTACTTTGGCAAGGGCCTTTCGGGCGGCGAGGTGTCGGTGCGCCCCAACCCGCATGCGACCTACAAGTTCGACGAGAACATCATCGTGGGCAACGTTGCGTTCTTTGGCGCCACGAGCGGTCGCGGCTTCATTAACGGCCTGGCCGGCCAGCGCTTTGGCGTACGCAACTCCGGTGCCACGGTGGTGGTCGAGGGCTGCGGCAACCATGGCTGCGAGTACATGACGGGAGGTCTGGCGCTCATCTTGGGCGAAGTCGGGCAGAATTTTGCCGCCGGTATGACGGGCGGCGTGGCCTATGTCTTTGATCAGTACGGCACGCTCAGTGCTCGCGTGAACCACGAGAGCGTGGAGCTCAAGGCCCCGACGGCCGGCGAGCTGGCGCAGATTCGCGAGCTCATCCAGGAGCACGTGGACGCGACGCAGAGCCCGCGCGGCATTAAGCTGCTCTACAGCTTCGACTCGATGAGCAAGCACTTTGTGAAGGTCATTCCGACCGAGTACGAGCGCGTGTTGGCGATTGTCGCCGCCGCCGAGGCCATCGGTAAGACGCATGCGCAGGCCGAGGAGCTGGCGTTTGACATTGTGACCGGTCGCGCGAGTGACGCGGATGTTGCTCGCTTCGATGTTGCGGGCGGTGCTGCTGGCGCGGATGTTGCGCCCGTGGCCGCTACCGGTTCTGTTGCTTCGACCAAGAAGGAGGCGTAAGTGCCATGGGTAAGCCCGGTGCTTTTCTTGATATCGATCGCGTGACCCACGAGCTGCGCCCCGTGGAGGAGCGCAGCCGCGATTTCGATCCGCTGTACGTGGAGCTCGACGACGATGCGCGCCGTGCCCAGGCGAGCCGCTGCATGATGTGTGGTGTGGCGTTTTGCCAGATGGGCGCGAGCTTTGGCAAGGCGCGTCCGAGTGGCTGCCCGCTGCACAATCTGATTCCCGAGTGGAACGAGCTAGTGTATCGCGGCCGCTGGGACGAGGCTGCCGAGCGTCTGTCACTCACCTCGCCTATGCCCGAGTTCACGAGCCGCGTGTGCCCGGCGCTGTGCGAGGCCGCGTGTAACCTGGGCTCGGTCGACGGCCAGCCCACGACGATTCACGACAACGAGCGCGCGATCAGCGACCATGAGTGGGCAAATGGCGGTCCGCGCCGCTTTGAGCCGGCAGGGGAGGGCGCGCCCACGGTTGCCGTGGTGGGTTCCGGCCCGGCTGGCCTGGTGGCAGCATGGGAGCTTGCGCGTCGCGGTGCCCGCGTGACGGTGTTTGAGCGTGACGACCGCCCGGGCGGCCTGCTCATGTACGGCATTCCCAACATGAAGCTCGAGAAGTCCGTGGTCGAGCGTCGCGTGGCACTTATGCGCGAGCTGGGTATCGTCTTTGAGCTGGGCGCTGACGTTACGAACCCTGCGGTGGCGGCCAAGCTCGATGGCTTTGACGCCGTCGTGGTGGCTGCCGGCGCCCGCGCCCCGCGTGGGCTTTCTGCTGCGAACATCGATGCGCCCGGCGTGGTGTATGCCGTGGACTACCTGACGGCTTCGACCATCTCGGTGCTCGATGGCGGCGAGCCCGCGGTGAACGCGCGCGGCCTGGACGTTGTGGTCGTTGGCGGCGGCGATACCGGCAACGACTGTGTCGGCACCGCCATCCGCCAGGGCTGCGCAAGCGTGACCCAGCTGGAAATGATGCCCTGCCCGCCCACAGAACGCACCGCCGCCAACGCCTGGCCCGAATGGCCCAAGGTGCTGAAAACCGATTACGGCCAGCAGGAAGCCATTGCCGTGTTTGGCAGCGACCCGCGCATTTACCAGACCACGGTCAAAGAGTTCTATAAGGACGAAGCCGGTCAGGTTTGCGGTGCGCTGATTGCCAAACTGGAAAGCAAAGTGGTGGATGAAGCCACCGGCCGCCGCGCCATGGTGCCCACCGGCGAAGAATTTGCCATCGAGTGCGACCTGGTGCTGATTGCCGCCGGTTTTACCGGCTGCCAGCCCTATGTGGCCGAAGCGTTTGGCGTTGACCTGACCAAGCGCGGCACCGTTGCCGATACTAAGTACGCCACCAACGTGCCCCATGTATTTACCTGCGGCGATATGCGCCGCGGCCAGAGCCTTGTTGTTTGGGCCCTGCGCGAAGGCCGCGATGCCGCCGCCGAGGTGGATAAGAGCCTGATGGGCTACACCAACCTGTAACAAGCCATTTTCTTAACATCCGTTTTATAATAGACAGCAGCCCCCGTACCGATGTGCGCACAAAATCATCGGTGCGGGGGCTGCTGCTTTATGATTTTATTATGGCTTCAGGTTATTTATCCTTATTGTCCTTGTGGAACGCCACATAGAAGCAGAGGATGAGCCCCGCGCACATGGCCGCTGCGGAGATGATGAACGGCACCAGCGTTTGGGTACCCAAAAAGCTGCCCAACAGGCCGTTAATGCCATTATAGTTGCAGGGGTTCATAACGGCATAGATAAAGCAGAACGAAGAAAACACAAGGCCAACCAACGTCAGCAGCAGGCCACATAACAGTTTGGGTGCCATAGTTTTCCCTCCTCTTCATAATACATTTTAGGCAATACCGCATAATTCCAAGTGCCGATACGGCGAGCGAGGTGCGGCAGCTGCTAAGCCAAAAGCGCAGATAATA
>USMR01000174.1 GCA_900555815.1 uncultured Collinsella sp. | reverse complement strand
CGCCATCGTGGGCGGCATCGCCCTCTCCGCGGCCGGCATTCTGGCCTAGTCGCGACCAAGCGCCTAACCGCTTTCCCCCGGGGGCCTGCCTGGCATCCCATACCCCAGGCAGGCTTCCATCCCCAAAATGCGACAATGGGACAGTCCCCTTGTCGCATCCTCAACGGACCGGCGACTCGGTCCAAACCACGGTAACCCTGCGAGCGCCCGGCAATGTGGCGCCGCAAAAATCGAAAGGAATGTGTCAGATGTACGAGATCGACCTTAACCTCCCTAAGCAGATCGTCGCTGACGTCCTGTCCAACCACGAGATCCACAGTGTCGCCTTCGTCGGCTGCGGTGCTTCCATGTCCGACCTGTACCCCGCCAAGTACTTCCTGGCCAACAACACGGACAAGCTGAACGTTCAGATCTTCACCGCTAACGAGTTCAACTACGACACGCCTTCCTGGGTCAACGAGCACACCTTCGTGATCACCTGCTCCCTCGGTGGCTCCACGCCCGAGACCGTCGAGGCCAACAAGACCGCCAAGAAGCACTACTGCCCGGTCGTCTCCCTCACCAACAAGGCTGGCTCCGCTCTGACCGTCGACGCTGACTACGTCATCGTTCACGGCTTCCACGCCAACTTCGCTGCCAAGTGCGAGAAGCCCGGCTATGCCATCGCTCTTGCTCTCGAGATCCTTCAGCAGACCGAGGGCTATGACAAGTACGACGACATGATCACCGGCCTCACCAACGTCTTCGATCTCTGCGAGAACGCTGCTCAGTCCTGCAAGAAGCTCGCCAAGAAGTTCGCTGAGGACTTCAAGGACGACAAGATGATTTACTTCATGGCCTCTGGTGCCTCCGAGAAGATGGCTTACTCTCACGCCGCCTTCCTGTTCACCGAGATGCAGTGGATCGACGCCGCCGCCTACAACACCGGCGAGTACTTCCACGGCCCGTTCGAGGTTTCCACCGAGGGTAAGCCCTACGTCTTCTTCATGTCCGATGGCGCTACCCGTCCGATGGACGCCCGCGCCCTCACCTTCCTTGAGCGCATGGGCGCCAAGGTCGCTCTGATCGACTCCAAGGACTACGGCCTGGCTGACGCCGTGCCCGCGAGCGTCGTCACCTACTTCAACCCGCTGCTGCACCTCGCCGTTATGCGCGAGTACGGCAACCAGATCGCCGAGGCCCGTCAGCACCCGCTGACCATGCGCCGCTACATGTGGAAGCTTTCCTACTAATCACAAGTAAGTAGACCTTACGGGTTGATTGAGAGGGGATGGGGTTTGCGCCCCGTCCCCTTTTTTGCTCTGGGGAGGGCGTGTCTGTCGCGTCGCAAATCCCAGATAAAACCTACCAAAATAAACCTGTCCCTTTTTGGCAGGTGGGAGGAGATGCGTATGATCAAGGCAGTGCTGTTTGACATGGACGGCGTGCTGGTCGATACCGAGTGGTTCTACAACCGTCGTCGCGTGGCGTTTATGGAAGAGAAGGGCTTTCACTTTGACGAGATCCCCGATCTTTCGGGGTCTAACGAGCCCGCCATTTGGAAGTCGCTGGTACCTGACGATGTTGAGCTGCGCGAGCGCCTGCGCGTGGAGTACAAGCAGGTCTATAGCCCGGACCATCCCGTTCCGTATGCCGAGCTGCTCAACGAGCAGACGGAGCCGGTGATGCGCGCACTGCACGAGCGCGGCGTGAAGTGTGCCATCGCGAGCTCGTCCTATCGCGAGTTGATCGACGAGCTGGTGGAGATTGCCGGTATCCCCGACGTGCTGGACTACACCATCAGCGGTCACGAGTGCAGTGCGTTTAAGCCCGACCCCGAGATCTACCTGCGTGCCATGGAGGCACTGGGGGTGGAGCCTGCCGAGTGCCTGGTTATCGAGGATTCGCCTTTGGGCATCGAGGCTGGTAAGCGCTCCGGCGCCCGCGTCCTGGCGCTGCGTCCGCACGAGGGTGTCAACCTGGATCAGTCCGCCGCCGACGTTGTCATCGACAACCTGACCGACATCCTATCTGCCATTTAGGGACAGGTTTATTTTGGCAGGTTTTATCTGGGCAAACGTCGAATTCGCCGTGAAGGGATCGCTCTCTTCACGGCGTTTTTCTTTTGAGCGGCCTCACGGTCCTTCTAATGGTTGTCGAGAGAGGGTGAATTGAAGCGCCCCCGCACGCTCCATGCTACAATCGCGGACATGCCCCACAACTACATCTGCCTTCGAAGGGAGCCTACGTGGCGAACGCCATCGATCAGCTCACGGACCGAGTGCTCGTGCTCGGCCGCCTCACCATCGTCCGCCGCGCCATTACTGCTGTGGCGGTCACCATTTCCGCCGTTCTCCAGACATTTCTGATCCAGGCGTTCATTCAGCCCGCCGACCTGCTTCCGAGCGGTCTTACCGGCGTCGCGGTCCTACTCGATCGCGTTACCTCGCTGGGTGGCGTTCATATCGACATCTCGCTCGGCATGCTCGCGCTCAACATCCCCGTGGCGCTCCTATGTTGGAGCGGCATTAGCAAGCGCTTCGTCATCTTCTCGATGATGCAGGTCGTGCTCTCGTCGCTGTTCCTTAACGTCTTTCACTTCGCGCCGTTTTTGGGCGACAAGATCATGCTCATCATTTTTGGCGGCGTGGTCTCGGGTCTGGGCGCTGCCATCGCGCTCAAGTCCGGCGCATCCACCGGGGGCACCGACTTTATCGCGCTGTGGGTCTCCAACCACACGGGCAAGACCATCTGGGGCGTCATCTTTGGTTTCAACTGCTTTATCCTGGCGATCTTTGGCTTTATGTTTGGCTGGGACAAGGCGGCGTACTCCATCGTGTTCCAGTTTATTTCGACCAAGACCATCGACAGTTTCTATCGTCGCTACGACCGCGTGACGCTGCAGATCACGACGCGCAAGGCAGACGAGGTCATGACCGCCTATGTTGACCATTTTCAGCACGGCATTAGCTGCGCCGAGGTCATCGGCGGATACAGCCGCGAAAAGATGTACCTGCTGAACACCGTTGTCTCGACCTACGAGAGCCAGGACATTATCAAGTTGGTGTGCGACGTTGATCCCGGCGCCGTGATCAACGTGTTCCACACGCTCAACTTTGTGGGCGGCTGGTGGGGCGGTCATGTCGACGAGCCCATGCCCACGGCCGTTCCCGATCCCGACAAGCCCGCACGCATGGCCAGCAGGCAGGCGCG
Source organism: uncultured Collinsella sp. (assembly GCA_900555815.1). Classification (GTDB taxonomy): domain Bacteria; phylum Actinomycetota; class Coriobacteriia; order Coriobacteriales; family Coriobacteriaceae; genus Collinsella. The sequence continues at coordinate 235 of USMR01000174.1, read as the reverse complement.
CCTCAGCGAACAGGACAGCCTGCAGCAGGATGACGGCAAGTAGGGTATTGGCATTTTGCCGGTCCTGCGCAACCCATCCGAACGAGCCCCCCGAAAGCCCCGTTGCTTTCGAGGGCTCTCGTTTGCCCAGATAAAACCTACCAAAATGAAGCTGTCGCTTTTTGGTAGGGAGGGTGTATCGTTTTATCAATATGAGGTAACATGAAACTAGACGTTATATATGTATTAGACATTT
>USMR01000173.1 GCA_900555815.1 uncultured Collinsella sp. | reverse complement strand
GTCGCAGCCCCGACCCGCGGTCACGAGCGGGGGCTCCTGTCGTTTCCGTGCCCCTGGATTGGGTCATAGTGTCTGACTTCGCCAAAACATCGGTGTTGCCCGACCAGTCGTTTTGGCACTTAGGTGGCACTTAGGGACGTTCCTTATGTGCCGGCACTTGGGGACACTCCTTGCGCTGATAGTCGTTGGGTTAGTCGTTGGGGACGTTCTTGTTTGACTAGTCATTTAAGAACGTCCCCAACGACTAACTTCCTTCCCGTAACCTTTCCGCAACAATTCGACCTCCACGGCACCAGCGCCCGCCTGCCGTGCTCCCTGCGCTACACTTAGTTGCACTATGGCGCCATCGTGCCGCGCCCGACCCAAGGGGGACTCTCATGAAGAACACTCAGCTGCTGTTGATCAACGATATGTGCGGCTACGGCAAGGTCGCGCTTTCCGCCATGCTGCCGGTGCTGTCGCATATGGGCTATCGCATCCACAACCTGCCGACGGCCCTTGTTTCCGATACGCTCAACTACCCCAAGTTCTACATCCACGACACCACGGAGTACGTGCGCCAGAGTCTTGCCATCTGGGAGGAGCTCGGCTTTGAGTTCGACGCTATCTCGACCGGCTTTATCGTGACCGAGGAAGAGACGCGTATCATCTCGGACTTTTGCCACCGCCGTGCGCAAAAGGGCACCAAGGTGTTCGTCGACCCCATCATGGGCGACAACGGCAAGCTCTATGCGGGCGTGCCCGAGTCCACGATTGGCCTTATGCGGCACCTGCTGGAGTGCGCAGACTACGCAGTGCCCAATTATACCGAGGCGTGCCTGCTTGCCGATAGGCCTATCGCCGAGCAAATTACGCCCGATGAGGCTCGCGCCCTTGTGGACGCCGTGCGCGAGCTGGGTGCCAAGTCGGTGGTCATTACGAGCGCCGTGGTCAATGGCACGAACGCGGTTATCGGTTACGACCATGTAGCGGGGGAGTACTTTACGATTCCCTTTGAGCTCATTCCGGTCTATTTCCCGGGCACGGGTGACACGTTCTCGGCGGTGCTCGTCGGCCGCGTTATGGCAGGTTGGAGTTTGCAACGCGCGACGTCCGATGCCATGCGCGTGGTGGCTGAACTTATCGAGCGCAATGCCGACCAAGAGGACAAGTCGGCTGGCCTTCCCATCGAGGCCTGCCTGGATGTGATTGACCATGAGTAATGCTGGCGAGGGCGGCGCCAAGCCTGCGGGCGAGAACAAGCCGCTCGGCGCGCCGCGGGGCAAGCGTCCGCGCATCCGCGTGAGCTGCGTGGACCAGCTGGGTGCGTGCCGCTGCCACCATGGTCACAAGCCGGGCGACGTTTTTGACTTCGACCGAGACCGCGGCAAGATGTGTGCCATGGCCTGCCATGTGGGCTTTCCCTATATCGATATCCTGCGCTATGGCGGAACCGTGCCTGGCAACGAGCCCGGTACGGCAAAGTTCTGCTGCCCCGAGGTCGATACGCTGAACGTCTGGCTTGCCGAGATCGTCGACGAGTAGTCGAGCGCAATGTGACAAAGGGACAGTCCCTTTGTCACATTCGCCGGGGCTGCCCCTTCTTTTTGCTTATAATCCTAAATCTCTGCATTTCATCCGATTTTAGGTTCTAAAAATCCTACATTTCATCGATAATTAAGCGCATAAAACTTTGCATTTCATTTGATGACACTGAGGGGAGAGCCTATGCTGCGCAGGAAAATAGCGGCAGAGCTGGAGCGTTGGCTGAAGTCTGCCGAGCAAAAGGCCTTATTCATCACGGGTTCTCGCCAGATCGGCAAAAGCTATTCGATTCGCGCATTTGGCAAAGCCAGCCATGCAACCTACATCGAGCTCAATCTCATGGAAAATCGCCAGGCAAAAGATGCTCTTCTCGAGGCGCGGAATGCCGATGATTTCATCAGCAGGGTGACGCTTCTTTCGGGAAAGTCGATTGCACCAGGCAAAACGCTCGTGTTTATCGATGAGGTCCAAGAGGCCCCCGACATCATGACGATGGCAAAGTTCCTTGTAGAGGACGGGAGGTGCCGCTGGGCGTTTTCGGGGTCAATGCTCGGGACCCAGTTCAAGGGCGTCAGGTCCGATCCCGTGGGGTATGTCCACGAGCTTAGGATGTTCCCGCTCGATTTTGAGGAGTTTTGCTGGGCAACCGGGGTGAGCGAGGGGGCTCGCCAAACGATACGTGACGCGTGTATCAGCGAGAGGCCCATTCCTGATTACATTCATGACGCGATGATGGCAAACTTCAGGACCTATACCGTTGTCGGCGGAATGCCGGAGGTCGTGCAGCGTTTCCTTGACACGCAGGGCGACCTTGCCTCTGTTCGTCAGCTGCAGTCAGAGCTCAACGAACAGTACCGGCGGGATATCTCCAAGTATGCAAGCGGGCGAGCCCTGCAGGTGCAGAGCATCTACGATCAGCTCCCTATTATGCTCGAGGGCGAAAACAAGCGCTTCGTGCTCAATTCCATTGACCCCAAGGCTCACTACGAGAAGTATCAGCGAGATTTTGTATGGCTTGTCGATGCCGGCGTTGCTCTCAAAGCCGATATCGTAACCGAGCCAAAATCGCCCCTGCTCAAGACGGCACGGCCATCGCAGTTCAAGCTATATCAATCGGATACGGGCATGTTGATGGCGCGCTACCCCGTTGGAGTCGCCCAAGCGGCGTATCTTGATAGCAAAGAGCCCAATCTGGGCGGCATTTACGAAAACGTGGTGGCCCAGCAGCTAGCTGCCCAAAATCGCCAGCTTTACTACTATCAGACAAAAAAGCGCGGCGAAGTGGACTTTGTGGTCGATGGACCGGATGGGACGGCTGTTCCGATCGAGGTTAAATCGGGCTCCTATTACCACGCGCACGCTGCGCTCGGTCATGTGCTTGATACGGCTGAATATGGCGTAAGGCTCGGGATTGTTTTCTCGAGAGGCAACGTTGAGCGCAACGGAGCGGTTCTCTATTTGCCGCTATATGCGACCTGGGCCCTTTCGGATGTTTTGGGCGACTCCTGCGCCGAAGGGATAAAGCTGGAGGTCAAGCCGGTCTAGGGCCAGTCCCGGATGTGGCAAAGGGGTAGTCCCTTTGTCACATTCATGAGCGTGGATTTTCTCCCACCGAGATAACGAGCGTGGATTTTCTCCCGTTTAGAGCGCACTCGAACGCTCAAAGTGGGAGAAAATCCACGCCCGTTTTATGCCGATGGCGTGGCCCGTGTGCCCGCGCCGCCCGAGCGCCTACAGCTGCTCGAGCATGGCGGTGCAACCGGCGAGTACATCGCGGTAGGTGGCGTCGAAATTGCCGGTGTACCAGGGGTCGGCCACGTCGCCGGGGCGATCGGTCCAATCGAGCAGGCGCGAGATCTTGCCATCGGGCTCCTTCCCAAAAATTCGGTACAGGGCGCGGGCGTTCTCGTCGTCCATAT
>USMR01000172.1 GCA_900555815.1 uncultured Collinsella sp. | reverse complement strand
CCGTGCGGTTATTGAGCGCTTACTTTGTTCCAGCTGTGCCGTTACTAAGCGCTATTGGTGTCCGGCCGAAATAGCCCCCAAAGGTCCGGCAGGAAAAACTAATTGCGGATCAAAAGAAAAAGCCATTACGGAATTCTTTCAAATCCTTTATACTGAACAGTGACCAAACAACCCAGTAGAAAGGAATGATATTCAAACTTAAATAGTTTCAAGTTAACCACTATTGGTCGTTATATCAGCCCTTTTTTTCACTCAGTTTTTTACAGAATCGTTGAATACGGAGGATTGCCTTATTCAAATCTTCCTCTGCACAAGTGTAGGCAATGCGAATAAAGCCCTCACCACATGTGCCAAATGCACTCCCAGGTATGCAAACAACCTTTTCCTCGTCAAGAAGCCGATTACAAAACTCTGCGCTTGTAAGCCCAAATGACGATATATCCGCAAAAACGTAGAAAGCTCCGCGCGGACAGTTGCACTTGATCCCTTCAATATGCTTCAATCCCTTCAAAAGCACACTGCGCCGATCCGCGAATGTTTTGCAGATCATATCCGACAGTTCCGGGTGATCAAGCGCTACCGCACACGCATACTGTCCCACCGAATTAGCGCATGCGTTAAAATTCTCTTGACACTTAGTCATCCGGTCAACTATTTCGGCAGGACCCGCTACAAAGCCGATTCGCCAGCCTGTCATTGCAAAAGACTTGGAGAAGCTATTGACGATCACTGTGCGTTCACGCATATGGGGGAATGCTGCAATCAGCGGCGCTGCAGCCCCGTCATAGATGAGCGTGTTGTACACATCGTCAGAAATCACAAGCAAATCATGCTTAACCGCGATTTCTGCAATTCTATACAGGGAATCCTCAGACATCACACAGCCGGTAGGGTTATTCGGGGTGTTGATCATAATCGCCTTAGTGCGCGGTGAAATCAAGTTTTCAATCGTCTCACCCTGCATCTCAAAGTTATGCGCTATGTCGGTAGGTACGCGAACCGCAGTACCATTGCAATATTTGACCTGTGCAACATAATTGAGCCACTGAGGGTCTTGAATTAAAATCTCATCTCCCTCGTTCAGCAAAACAAGGAACAAAAGGCTTAGCGCACCCATTCCGCCATTTGTAATAATAATTTCTTTTGTTGGATCATAGTGCAGGCCTTTTATATAAGACTTTTCTGCAATAGCTTTGCGGAGCACAGGCAGTCCTGCATTGGGGGTATAGTGCGTATATCCCAAATCAAGTGCTTGTTTTGCGGCGTCGCAGATTTCTTTTGGTGTAGTCATATCAGGCTCGCCGATTCCCAGACTGATAACATCTGTCATCTTATTTGCGCGATCAAACATGGCTCGAATTGCGCCCTGACTAAGCGTTTTCGCTTTTTCATTAATCCATTCCATACAATTATCCCCCCCTTTCCCTTACCTCTGCACTCTGCCGGTGCCGTCGCCGCCCATGAGCTTCGTCACGTCGGAAACATTCACGCGGTTGAAGTCGCCGATGACCGAGTGCTTCAGGCAGCTCGCTGCCACGGCAAACTCCAGCGCGGACTGCTTGTCCTCATAGTGGTTGAGACCGTAGAGCAGGCCGCCGGCAAAGCTGTCGCCGCCGCCGACGCGGTCCACGATGTCGCGGATCTCGTACTTCTTGGAAACGTAGAAGTCCTTGCCGTCGTTCAGGCAGGCCGCCCAGCCGTTCCAATCGGCACTGTGGCTCTCGCGCAGCGTGATGGCGATCATCTTCATATCGGGATACGCCGCGAGCACTTTGTCGCCGAGCGCCTTGTACTTTGCGCGGTCCAGCTCGCCGGACTCGACGTTCACATCGTCCACGGTGATCTCAAGGGACTTCTGCACGTCTTCCTCGTTGGCGATGGCGACATCCACATATTTTGCGATCTCGCGCATGACCTCGCTCGCCTTCTTGCCGTACTTCCAGAGGTTCTTGCGGTAGTTGAGGTCGCAGGAGACGGTGATGCCGCGCTTCTTCGCCTCCTTGACGGACGCAACGGAAAGCTCCATCGCGCTCTCGCTGATGGCGGGCGTGATGCCGGTGATGTGGAACCACTCCACGCCGTCGAACGCCATGTCCCAGTCGATATCGCCGGGCTTGGCCAGCGCGATGGCGGAATAGGCACGGTCGTAGACGACCTTGCTCGGGCGCTGGTTCGCGCCGCCCTCGAGATAGTAAATACCCATGCGGCCCTCGCCGGTGACGATGCGCTTGGTATCCACATCGAAGCGGCGCAGCTCCGCCTTGCAGGCGTCCGCGATGGCGTTATCGGGCAGGACCGTCAGGAACGCCGCGTCCTCGCCGTAGTTGGCAAGGGAGACGGCCACGTTGGCCTCGCCGCCGCCGAAGGTCGCTTCGAGCATCGGGGACTGGAAGAAGCACTCCTGTCCGGGCGCCTTCAGGCGCAGCATGATCTCACCGAAAGTCAGAAATTTCATCGTTCGTTCCTCCCTTACTTCTGCAGCAGGTGGACGGCAAAGCCGCCGAATTCCTGCTTGAGATAGACCGCGACCATCTTCTCGCCCTTGTACTTGGCGGTGGACTCGTCAAGCGTGAAGCCGTTCTTGGCAAGCTCCGCCGCCGCGCGGGGAATGGAATTGGTCTTGACCGCAATGTGGCCGTTCTTGCCGAGGTAGGGGCTCTTCATGACCTCCACGCCGCTGCCGGCGAAGTTGGAGCTGTTGCCCTCCTTCACGCCGAAGCCGAAGGCCGCGTCGAGCGCGCGGCACACCGCAAGGGACTCCTCCGCGTCGCCGGCGTTCACGCCGACGTGCGCGATCTCAAAGCCGAGCGCGGTCTTGCGCGCCTCCTTGCAGAGGCTCGTGATCTTGTCGAAGTTGTGCGCGGCGATGTCCGCCTTGGCGCACAGCCAGCTGCCGCCGACGGCATGGATGAACGGCGCGGAGATATACTCGGCAAGGTTCTTGTCGTTCACGCCGCCGGTGGGGATGAACTTGATGCCGCCGAAGGGACCGGAGAGCGCCTTCATTGCGCTCAGGCCGCCGTAGACGTTCGCCGGGAAGAACTTCACGACCTTCAGGCCGTGGGACATCGCGGCCATGATCTCGGTCGGCGTGACGCAGCCCGGGGTGATGGCGATATCATTTTCCACGCACCAGCTCACGACCTCCTCGCTGTAGCCCGGGGCGACGATGAACTTTGCGCCGCAGGCGACGGCCTTCTTGCACTGCTCGAGCGTGATGACTGTGCCCGCGCCCACGAACATGTCGGGGCACTCCTTGGCGACTGCCGTGATGGAATCGGCGGCTGCCGCAGTGCGGAACGTGATCTCCATCACGTCCACGCCGCCCGCGAGCAGCGCCGTTGCAGTCGGCACCGCATCCGCCGCGTCGTCGAGCACGACGACGGGCACCACTGCCGCGTTATAGAGTCTTTCTAATGCTGTCATATTTTTTTACCTCCCGCCCTTTTCGGGCAAATAAGTGGAATAATTACAGGTGATTGACCGGATAGCGAGGAGTTCTCCCTTCCAGTAC
>USMR01000171.1 GCA_900555815.1 uncultured Collinsella sp. | reverse complement strand
GGCGATTTTGTCTACGCCCTTAAGCGCGGCACAAGTCTTTTTGTTAGAACAATGCCCCGTGCAAGCGCCACCCTGAGCGCAGTCGGCGCAGGTGCCCTTGCGGTAGATGCGCACGCACACGGCGACAAACGCAATACCGATTACAGCCAGTACAACAATATCGATAGGTGCCATAGCAAGCCTCCTCTAGTTAACCACCACTTACTTTACCCCATTCTCCACCTACCAAAAAGGGACAGGTTTATTTTGGTCGGTTTTATCTGCGGAAACGCCACATCTCCCCCACCAAAAAGCCCGAGTGTCGCTGGGACACCCGGGCTCGTGGAAAGGGGTTAATCCTTATTCGGACTTAAGCGGAAACTGCGGCGGAAGCAGTGTTGGTCTCGTCCTCATCGGTCCATGCATGCTTGGGCATGGGACGGAAGATCTGGAAGAGCATCGCAACCAGCAGCACAATGGCCACAACCGTCCAGATACCAAACTGCCCAAGGACAAGCAGGTTGTAGAACTGGTTGATGAACAGGCCGATCACCCAAGCGAAGGCGCACTCGTAGCCGATGGCAATCGCGGTCCACTTGCCAGAGTCCATCTGGTTGCGGATGGTGCCAATGGCGGCAAAGCACGGAGCGCACAGCAGGTTGAAGGCGCCGAAGGCAACGCAAGCGCCCATGGTGGGGAACATGCCGGCAAACGCGGTCCACAGGCTCGGGTCGGTCTCGCCCGCGTCGGCGACGGACAGCAGCGAGCCGGCGGTGGCGACGACGTTCTCCTTGGCGACGAGGCCAGAGACGGTCAGTGCGGTTGCCTGCCAGGTGCTAAAGCCGAGCGGGGCGAAGATCCAAGCGACCAGGTTGCCCAGCATGGCGAGCACGGAGTAGTCCATGAACTCCTCGGGGATGCCGTCCATCGCAGGCAGGAAGCCAAAGGAACCGTTGTAGCTACCAAAGTTGGACAGGAACCAAACCACGACAGTGGACGCGAAGATGACCGTGCCGGCCTTCTTGATAAAGGCCCAGCAGCGCTCCCACACGTGCAGCGCCCAAGAGCGGATCGCCGGGAAGTGGTAGGCGGGAAGCTCCATAACGAACGGCGTCGGGCGACCGGCGAAGAGCTTGGTCTTCTTGAGCATAAGGCCCGAGGCGATGACGGCAAAGACGCCCAGGAAGTAGAAGAGCGGGCTGATCCACGCCGCGGTGGTGGAAGAGTCGCCGATGATGGAACCCATGAGCAGGGCGATGATCGGCAGCTTAGCGCCGCAGGGGATGAACGTGGTAGTCATGACCGTCATGCGGCGGTCCTTCTCGTTCTCGATGGTCTTGGTAGCCATGACGCCGGGGACGAGCATGGGGATGAACGACTTACCGGACAGGCCAAAGCGGCGGAACACGCGGTCCATGATAAAGGCGACGCGGGCCATGTAGCCGCAGTCCTCCAGGAAGGACAGCATCACAAAAAGCAGGAACATCTGCGGCACAAAGCCGAAGATGGCGCCCAGGCCGCCGACGATACCGTCACAGACGAGCGAATCGACCAGGCCACCGTCCTCGGTGCCACCCGCCACAAGCGCGTCGTGGACCATGGTGGTAATACCCGGAACATACGGGCCATACTGCGCCGGGTCGACCGAGTCAGCGTCGTCACCCGCGGCCTCGACAGCCTCATCGTAGGCGTCGCGGCCCTGGCCGAGCACATACCAACCGTCGGTACCAAAGAGCTGGTCGTTGGTGAAGTCGGTCACCGTGCCGCCCAAGGTAGAAACGGCGATGTAGTACACGCAGAACATGATGACGACAAAGATCGGCAGGCCCAGAATACGGTTGGTAACCACGCGGTCGATCTTCTCGGAGGTGCTCATCTTGGCCGGGGCCTTGGTGAGGCACTCGTCGATGATGTGCGCGATCACGCCGTAGCGCTCACCGGTGATGATGGACTCGGCGTCGTCATCGCAATCCTGCTCGCACTGGGCGACCAGCTGCTCTACGCGAGCAGCCTTCTCCTTAGTGAGGTTGATGAGCTTGCAGGCGTCCGCATCACGCTCGAACAGCTTGACAGCGTAGTAGCGGCGCTTGTTGGCGGGAACGCTTGCCGGCAGGTTGTTCTCGATGTGGTCCAGAACGTCCTCAATGGAAGAGTCGAACTTGTGCTCCGGCACCTGGCCCTTGGAAGCGGCGGACTTCTTAACCTGCTCGAACAGCTCCTTGATACCCTTGTTCTTAAGAGCCGAGATCATCATGACCGGGCAGCCGAGCTTCTTGGACAGCTTGTCGGTGTCGATCTTATCGCCGTTCTTCTCGACCAGGTCGGCCATGTTGAGGGCAACGACCACGGGCAGGCCGGTCTCGATAACCTGAAGCGCCAGGTACAGGTTACGCTCGAGGTTGGTGGCATCGACGACTTGGACGACAACATCGGGCTCGCCGCTCATGAGGTAATCGCGCGAGCATTGCTCCTCGGGGCTGTAGGGGGAAAGCGAGTAGATGCCAGGGAGGTCCGTGATGGTAACGTTCTTGTCGCTTAGGAGCTTGGCTTCCTTTTTCTCAACCGTGACGCCGGGCCAGTTGCCAACGTAGCCGTTGGCGCCGGTGATCAGGTTGAAAAGCGTGGTCTTGCCGCAGTTGGGGTTACCCGCCAGCGCGACATGGATCTGAGAATCCGCCATTCAATCCTTCTTCCTTGTTTGCCCGCGCTGCTTTCTCCGCGCAGGCTGGATAATTTGCTTCAAAGACGCTGCATTAAGTTAGAAAAACCTAACTTTATCTGCAGAAATATGCGCCGCAAGTCCTTACTGGACCTCGACGACGGCGGCCTCCTCCTTGCGGATGGAAAGCTCGTAGCCGCGCACGTTGATCTCGACCGGATCACCGAGCGGCGCTACTTTACGAACGTAGATCTCGCTGTTTTTGGTAATGCCCATGTCCATGATCCTGCGCTTGACAGCGCCCTCGCCGTGGAGCTTCACCACAGTAATGGTCTCGCCGACCTTGGCCTGCTTCAGTGTTTTCATACCGATTCCTCCTTTTTTCCTCGTTAAACCATAATTTTCTGCGCCATTTCCTGGCTGATGGCTATCCGGGACTCCTTCACCTTGACGATGACGTTGCCGCCCATCGTATTGATGACCGACACCACCCCGCCGACGACGAACCCCAGATTCTCCAGATGCTGTTTGACTTCCGGCTTTCCGCCGATTCGCTTGATGACGTATTCCTCGCCGGTATCCGCAACCGTAAGCGGCATGGAGAACACCTTCTTTTTCTGAGTCTACAGATTAGCTATCGCTAACCCTTAGGCGTTAATATTGGTTAGCTCTCGCTAACCTTCTGTATAATAGCCCACCTTAAACAATTTGTCAAGTGATTTTTAAGGATTTTTTCATTTTGTCCAAGTATGACAAATTATGCCAGGAAGCGGCGGCAGAAATCGGTCAGAATGCGTTATTGCTGCGGGCGGTTTTACGCGGGGGGGAAACCGCCCGCAGCTCGATCACGATCTGTGATGGATGAACTGGAGCATACAGTGCGTA
>USMR01000170.1 GCA_900555815.1 uncultured Collinsella sp. | reverse complement strand
GGGGCGGGGCCCCCCCCCCCAAAAATTGCCAAAAAACCCCCCCCCCAAACCCCTTGGGTCCCTGGCGGCCTTTTTTTATTAAAATTTTGCCCCGGGGGCGCCCGCGCAGCGTCGACTGGTCCGCCGTTCGTTAGAACGGCGGAACTGAGGGCAGCGTCGAGCCGTTACGCGGTTTGGTAAAACCGCGTAAATACCTAACTACATCAAGTTGCAAACAGCTGCTGCGAAGGCAACGGGGTCCTCGGGCAGAATGCCCTCGACCAGCAGGGCCTGGTCATAGAGCAAACCGGAGTACTGCTTGATCTTGTCGGCGTCGCCCGCCTTCTGAGCGGCGACGAGCTTGGAAAAGACCGGGTGCTTGGCGTTGAGCTCGAGCACGCGCTGGCTCTTGGGCATACCGTCGGGCGCGCCCTCGGGACCCTTCTGGAGCACCTTCTCCATCTCGAGCGAAAGCGGGCCCTCGGTGGTGATGCACGCGGGAGCATCGGTCAGGCGCGCAGAGACGGCAACCTTCTCGACCTTGTCGCCGAGTGCCTCCTTCATGGCGTTAAAGAGGTCCTCGTTCTCCTTGGTGGCGTCCTCGGCCTCCTTTTTCTCGTCCTCGGTCGCCAGGTCAAGATCACCGGTTGCGACGTTCTTGAGCTCCAGGTGACGATCCTCAACCTCGGGCTCGGCACCATCGGCCACGGCCTTTTCGGCAGCCTCGCGGGCGGCATCGTCCTCGTAGATCTTGGGCATATCGGCGGCAACGTACTCACGCATAGCCTGGAAGGTGAACTCATCCACGTCCTGCGTCAGCAGCAGCACGTCATAGCCGCGGTCGAGCACGCCCTTTACCACGGGCATCTTGGCCAAGCGCTCACGCGAGTCGCCGGCGGCGTAGTAGATGGCCTTCTGATCCTCGGGCATGCCCTTGGCATACTCGGCCAGGGTAATCATCTTCTGTTCCTTGGCAGACCAGAACAGCAACAGATCGGCGAGCTCATCGGCCTTCATGCCATAGCTCGAGTAGATGCCGTACTTAAGACCGCGGCCAAAGTTCTCAAAGAACTTCTCGTAGGCCTCGCGGTCGTTGTCACGCATATCCTCAAGGTCGGCGGTGATCTTCTTTTCCACACGCTTGGCGATGGCCTTGAGCTGACGGTTCTGCTGCAGCGTCTCACGCGAGATGTTGAGCGACACATCGGCGGAATCCACGACGCCGCGGACAAAGTTGTAGTAGTCGGGCAGCAGGTCGTCGCACTTCTCCATAATCAGAACGTTGGAGCTGTAGAGTGCCAGACCCTTCTCGTAATCCTTGCTGTACAGATCGAACGGCGCGCGGCCCGGCACAAACAGCAGGGCATCGTACTCGAGCGTGCCCTCGGCATGGAAGCTGATGGTGCGCGCAGGATCGTCAAAGTCGTGGAACGTGGACTTGTAGAACTCGTCGTAGTCCTTCTGCTCGACATCGGAGCTGCGCTTCTTCCAGATCGGTGTCATGGAATTGACGGTCTCGAGCTCCTGGTAGTCCTCGTACTCGGGCTTGTAATCGTCGCCGGCGTCCTCGGGCTTGGGTTTCTGGCGGCTCTTGGACACCATCATCTGAATCGGGTAGCGCACATAGTTGCTGTACTGCTGAATCAGGCTCTTGAGACCCCACTCGGTCAGGAAGCGATCGTAGGTCTCGGCCTCGCCGTCGGCATCGAGCTTCTCGTTCTCGCGCAGCGTCAGGATGACATCGGTACCGTGCTCGGCGCGCTCACCGTCCTCGATGGTGTAGCCCTCAAGACCGTCGGATTCCCACACATGGGCGACATCCTCGCCATAGGCGCGGCTGACGACCTTCACATGGCTGGCAACCATAAAGGCAGAGTAGAAGCCCACGCCAAACTGGCCGATGATGTCGACATCGGAGCCCTGCTGCTCGGCGTTCTCGGTCTTAAACTCCTCGGAGCCGGAATGGGCGATGGTGCCCAGATTGCGCTCGAGCTCCTCGGCGGTCATGCCAATGCCGTTATCCGAGATGGTAATGGTGCGGGCGTCTTTATCAAAGGAGACGCGAATGGCCAGGTCGCCCTGGTCGATCTTGACGCTCGGATCCTGCAGGCTCTTAAAGTTGAGCTTGTCGACGGCGTCGCTCGCGTTAGAGATAAGCTCGCGCAGGAAGATTTCCTTATTGGTGTAGATGGAGTTGATCATGAGGTCGAGCAGTTTTTTGCTCTCGGTCTTAAATTGACGCATGTGCAGTCCTTTCGCGCTACCCCCGTCCGCAAAAACGGCCCGGTTGCCCGAGCCGCATCGCAGACCTGCTATATTCAGACTTAGATTTTATAACCCAATAGCGCGCATATATACATACGGAATCGAAAAACTGTATGTCCGAGCGCTCCAATGCGTCAATTGCCAAGGAGTGTCCCCAGCTGCCGGCAGAAAAGGAACGTCCCTATCTGCCATCTACGCGCTTGGCCATCCAGACATGGGGCTGGCCCTCGTCTTCGTAATCTACCGGGGCAATTTGCGTGTTGACCGACTATTCATAGAGCGGCAACACGTATTCCTGCGCATGCAGCTTAATAAGCTTAGCGCCGGCATCGCGTGCACACGAAGCACTGGCCTCGACGATCGCACTCGCCAGTCCGCGACGACGCATAGCCGGCAGCACGGCGACGCGCCCCATAATGTAGGCCTCCCCCGCCGCAACGCCTTCGTCCATGTCGCATGCCGGCAACACCGGGGCCTCTGCGTCAGCCACGCGCTCAAGCTCCTCGGGAAACACGCGCGAGCAACCGGCAAGCTCGCCGTCTACATAGAGTGTCACATGAATGCAGTTCTGATCCTCGTCGATAGCGTCGAACTCATTCTCGTAGCCCTGCTCGTCCATAAAAACGACGCGGCGCACCAACGCCGCGTCATCAAAGCATCCCGTCTTAAGTTGGATATCCATGGCTGCCCTTTCATTCAATGCGAACGTTAGGGACAGATATTAGCGAAAATGAGCTCCGCGCACGCTAAACTTCGCGCGAGCCTTCGCCAGGCAGTCGTAATGACCCACGTTATGGGCATCGCTCGCGATGAAGCTGTACAGGTTCTGATCGAACAGGCGCTGTGCCGGCTTTTTCTCGCGACCAAAGCGACCGCCGGCAATAAAGTCCGCCGAAGCCTGCAGCTTGCAGCCCATATCGACCAGACGCTCTGCCACGCTTACATCCTTTTGAACCGCACGATAGCGCTCAGGATGAGCGATGATCACCTGGTAGCCACGGCACTGCAAATCGTAAATCGTGTTCTCGTACTCTCTAAACGCATACGCATCGGCATGCGTCGAAAGCTCGAGCAGAAACTCGTTGGTCCCATCGAAATGCAAGTGCTCCGCGGCATCGATACCAAGCTCAACGAGCTTTCGATGGTTGACCTCGAAGCCCATCTGGAGCGGAAAATCGTCAGCGTTATCACGCAGCAGTTCAAAGGCATCCCACATCTTGTCGTAATCAAAATAGGGATCACGGCAGTGAGGAGTGCAAACAATTCTGGTTACACCGGCCCGCTTGGCAGCCTCGAGCATCGCCAAGCTCTCATCG
>USMR01000169.1 GCA_900555815.1 uncultured Collinsella sp. | reverse complement strand
CCAGCTTATACGCCGGAGGCTCGTGGCCGTCGGCCTGCACGCACTCCTGCAAAAACGACTTGGGGTTCGCAGGGTGTTCGGCACGCTCGGTAGCCAGGTGCGGCTTAAGCGTACGGTGGATGAACTCCGCCGCCGCATCCCAACCGGCATCCAGATACAACGCACCCACGAGCGACTCGTAGACGTTCTCGAGCGCCGAATGCAGGCCGCGGGCGCCGGTACCGGTCTCGGAGGCACCAAAGATGATGATGTCGTCGATACCCAGTTCGTGCGACACCTCGGACAGCGTAGCGCCCGAGACAAGGGACACCTTCAGGCGCGTGAGCTTACCCTCGTCAAACTCGGGATAGGACTCAAAGAGCGAACGGGCCACCACGGCGCCCAAAATGGAATCGCCCAAAAACTCAAGGCGCTCATAGCTGGCAGAGACCGGCTGACCCTCGACGGCCGAGGGATGCGTGAGCGCCGCGCGCAGCAGCACCTTATTATTGAACTCATGGCCCAGAATCTCCTGGGCGCGCGTGAGTCGTTCAGACAAAGCCAAGACTTAGGCCTCCTTGGCGTTTTCAATAGCGTCGACAGCGTCGGCGACAGAGTTGAGCGACAGCAGGGTCTCGTCATCGATCTCGAGGTCGAACTCGTCCTCGATGGCCGTCACCAGCTGCAGACGCTCGAGCGAATCGGCATCGAGATCGTCAAAAGTGGTCTCGTCGCTAATGTCGGCGACATCGACACCCAGCACGTCAGCGGCGACTTCGGCGATCTTATCGAAGATTTCGGAGCGATCCATAGCGCTTCCTCTCGTATGTCATGGAACACAACACAACACGGCAATCGGAGCCGCGTTGCAATACGGCTCCGATTCTACCCCACGCGGTACAGGTTGAGCCACGTAACGCGGCCTTTATAAAACGATACCGTCCATAGAATTGGCAACGTCCTGGACAAGCCCGGCGCGCACGGCCTGGGCCGCGGCAAGCGTACCGTTCTTGACGGCCTCGACCGACGTGGCACCGTGGCCGATCAACACGACGCCGCGCAGGCCCAGCAGAATCGCGCCGCCCTTGGCGTCGCCCGAAAGCTTGGCCTTAATCTGGCGCATCTGCTTTTTGATGAGCAGCGCGGCGATCTTGGTGCCGAGCGAAGACATAAAGGCACCCTTGAGCTCCTGCAGCAAAAACTTGGCAGCGCCCTCGGTGGCCTTGAGCGCAATATTGCCCGACATACCGTCGGCGACCACGACGTCAAAATTGCCCGACGTAAGATCGGTGCCCTCGCAGTTGCCCACAAAGCCGGGAACCGCGGCCTTCATGGCCGGGAAGCACGCCTTGGTAAAGTTGGAGCCCTTCTCGTCCTCGGTGCCGTTGGCAAGCAGGCCCACACGCGGATGCTCAATGCCCAAAACCACGCGGGCATAGGCAGCACCCATCTGGGCGAAACGCACCATGTCGTCCACCGTGACATCGGGATTGGCGCCCATATCGCACAGCACCGTCAGGCCGCCGGCGCGATTAGGCAGTGCGTTAGTCAGGCACGGACGGACCGGCTGCTTCTTGCCCTCCGCCAAATACCTAAACGGCGTGACGTAGGCCGTGGCGGCAGCGGTCATGGCACCGGTCGAGCCGGCCGAGAAAAACGCGTCCGCATTGCCCTTCTTAATGGCACGGCATGCAAGCACGATCGAGGACTTGCGCTTAGTCATCACGGCGCGGATGGGATCGTCCTCCATGCTGATGACGTCGGGGGCTTCCAAGGCCTCCACGCGGGCATGCGCCGCGGCAAAGGGGTTGACGATTTCAGCGGGACCGACGGCCAAGACCTCAATCTCGGGATCTGCCGCAAGCGCAGCCTCGATACCGTCGAGGACAACCTGGGGCCTCTCGTCTCCGCCCACAACGTCTACACAAACGCGAACGTTACTCATTTCATATGCTCCTTATACAAAAATGGCCGACTCATTGAGCCGGCCATTGTGGTTCCAGTTGGAACGGCATCGTATCCAGAGTATACAGTTACTCGGTAACGATAACCTCGCGGTCCTTGTAGAAACCGCAGCTGGGGCACACGTGGTGCGGGAGCTTAACAGCGCCGCAACGGGGGCACGTGGACTGAGCCGCAGCCGAGATCTTCATGTTGGCGGAACGACGGGTATGGGTGCGGATACGACCCTGCTTTTGTTTAGGTACGGGCATAGTGACCTTCCTTATGAACTATCCAGTGTGGCGATTACGCGCAAGTAGCGATACTACCACAGTTTTACTCGTCAAGCTTGAGATTCTTCAATGCTGCAAATGGATTTTCCGTGGCAGCGGCCCATTCGGCCTCCGCCTTGGCGGCGCACTCACATTGCTCGACGTTGAGATTGTTGCCGCAGGTGGGGCAAAGGCCGCGGCAATCGGGCTTGCACAGGACAACGAACGGCGTGTCCATGACGACCGCGTCGTTGATGAGCTCACCCAGATCGACGATGCGATCCTCGCCCAGCAACTCGTAGCCGTCTTCGTAGGCCTCGGGGTCCTCGGGCTCCTCAAAGAGGTAGAACTCCTCGATCTCGCCTGCGATATCAAACGAGGCGGGCTCCAGGCAGCGATCGCACTCGCCGGTGGCGTGAGCGCGGACCATGCCCGAAAGCAGAACACCGGTACCGGCGTTGGTAAAGACCACGTCGTAGGCAATGCCGTCCTGCAGCTGGTACTCCTTCTCGCCCACCGTGTAGGTGGCGACATCGACCTTGCCGGTCAGCGGGTATGAGTCTCCGGGAAACTCGAGCTGCTCGGAAAGATCGACGGTTACGCTCGGGAACTCGGCCATTACCACTGACCGTTCTGCTGAGCGGCGCCCTCGTTGAGCTGCTGACGGCAACGGGTGACGGTGCCGGTCAGGCTCTTAAGGTTCTCCTCGAGGTGCGTAAAGACCTGCTCGGCGTAATCCTCGGCGGCATAGCGCGTCTCGCGCTCGTACTGCTGGGCACGGTCGCGGATGTCGTCGAGATAGTCGTAGATATTCGGATCGCTCAGCTGGTTCAGCTCGATGGCAGCTTCGACGTAGTTGAGCAGCACCACCGCATAGCGCATGTTCTGGAAGTCGAGCTTGCCGCCGTCCGTACTGCTGTAATTGGTGCGGTCGGTTTCGTTCGCCCACTTCTTGATCCAGTAACCGGTCTTCGTCGAACCCTCCTTGCCGATGGCGTCCTTGTGCGAAGGCTCCCACGGATGGGCCGTATAGCCGAGGAAGGTCTCGGTGGGGAAGATGATCGACATGCCCAGACGCGGATCGCGCTTTTCGGGCTGCGGGTCGAGCTGGTAGGCCCGTTTCTCGTCGGCGGGCAGTTCGTCGAGCGTGCGGCCGTCGAGCAACTCGAACTCGTCGACGAGCGACGCCGTGGGCGACAGACCGGTCTGGCCGTTACCGCCGTCGGGCGGAGCCAGACGGCGCTGCACCTGACGCATACCCAGCTCGGTGGTGAGGATCGACTCCTTCGTGTCGTTGTTGTAGGCCTCGTGGATGAACTGCCGGCGGAAACTGTCGGCCGGATCGGCCGTGCTGCGATAGAGGTCGTAAATTCCCAGCTTGACTACCTCCT
>USMR01000168.1 GCA_900555815.1 uncultured Collinsella sp. | reverse complement strand
GCCCGCCGACGTCCCCGCTTTGCCGCACGGGAGGAATGTCACGGTTGCGCAGGCGGCTCCTCCACCACGCGCGGGTTCGCGTACAATACCCGTATGAACAGGCTTTTCGACAAATCGATCGTGCTGGCGTGCTGCATTGCGGCCGCCATGGGCCTTGCTGTGGACGCTCGCCTGGTCGCGGCGTTTTGCCTTGGCGTTATTGCCACCTCGCTGGCCGAGGTCGTACAGGGGGAACGCACACGCCACGCAAGCGAGACCGCAAGTTACGCTTACATCATCGCGGCTGTCTTCGTGCCGACGTTTGTGCCGTTTGCGCCTCTCGCCCTCTATGACATCGCGCGACGCGTGCGCCGTGAACGCATCTGGCCCGCGCTGGCGATTGGCGCCGTGTTTGTCTGCGCGCTTGCCGCGGACCTTCGCGGCGGCGCGCTCACCACCCGAACGCTCCTGCTGACCGCTATCCTTTCGGTTGCCGCCACCTTGCTATCGCTACGTACCGCCCAGTTGGAGCGCGAACAGCAGCGCATGCGCCGTACCCGCGACGAGCTGCAAGAACGAGCCCTCGCGCTCGAAGCGCGCAACCGTGACCTTGCCGACCGCCAGGACTACGAAGTCGAGCTCGCGACGCTCGCCGAACGCGCCCGCATCGCGCGCGAGATCCACGATAACGTCGGGCACCAGCTCACGCGCGCCTCACTGCAGGCCGAAGCCCTACGCGTGGTCCACGCCGACGAGCCCAGGGTTGCCGCCGATTTCGCCGACGTCAAACGCACGGTTGACGAGGCGCTCCAGCTTGTGCGCACCAGCGTCCACGCGCTCAACGACAACGCCGTCGACCTTTCCGTGCAGCTCGAACGCATTGTTGAAGGCGCGCGCTCGGACGGCGGCCCGCAGATTGAGCTTGAAGTTTTGGCCGAGCATGCACCCGCAAACGTCGCCAACTGTTTTGCGGCGGTCCTGCGCGAGGCGCTTTCCAACGCCATGCGCCACGCTTGCGCCCAGACCGTCACCGTACGATGCATGGAGCATCCGTCGTTTTACCAGCTCATCGTTACCGATGATGGCGCGGACGCGACCCCGGCGAGCAGCAGCAACGTCGTAGAAGGCATGGGGCTCGCCTCCATGCGCGAGCGCGTCGAGGCGCTTGGCGGAACCTTCACCGCCGGCCTGCGCGCCGGCGCCCCCGGCTGGCGCGTGTTTGCCACCGTCCCCAAACAGCAAGGAGATGAGGACCGATGAGGCTCATCGTTGTCGACGACGACCGCTTAGTGGTCGATTCGCTCAAGATTATCCTGGGCGCCCAGCCGCAGATCGAGGTAGTGGGTACCGGCGCCAACGGCAACGACGCGGTTTCGCTCTATGCCGAACACGCACCCGATATCGCGCTGCTCGACATTCAGATGCCGGAACGCGACGGCCTATCGGCGGCACGCGAGATCCTTGAGCACGAACCCACGGCACGCGTGGTGTTTTTGACGACATTCTCGGATGACGAGTACATTGTGTCGGCGCTTAAACTGGGCGCCCGCGGCTACCTGATTAAAACCGATGTCGCCGCCATTCCACCAGCGTTGGCGCAGGTCATGGCTGGCAAGCGCGTGCTCGAGGGCAAGGCGATCGAGGACATCGATTTTGACGGAACGGACGTCGAGGCGGGCACGCCCCGCCGGCCCGCAGCCTTCGCCAGCCTGACCGACCGCGAGTTCGAAGTCGCCGAACTCATCGCCCGCGGCCTCGACAACAAAGAGATCGCCGCCACCGCCTACATGGGCGAAGGCACCGTGCGCAACCACATCAGCTCAATCCTGGCAAAGATGGGCCTGCGCAACCGCACGCAGATCGCTATCGCCTACCTGCGAGGGTAGTTGCCCGAAGACCGACCGTTCCGGCATAGCAAAATGGCTGCTACCGATTTAAGGCCATTTCAAAACTATGCCGGTTTACGGGGCCAAACTCAGGACCCCCATCCATACCCGCGTTTTCTGCAAAATGACGGCTCGTCTACCTGCGGTTTTATTTTCACGAATATCGGCATGGTTGGAGACTCGTAACTCAGCCCCGTAAACCGGCATAGTTTTGTTCGGGCGGCCCTGGACGAGTGCCTCCGCCAGCCTCGCGGGACCAAAATGATCCGTTTTCCTCCGTCCCCAAGGGATCAGCCGGAACCGCTCGCCACGAAATCGGCCCATCTACTACGTTTGACGCGATACCCATGACCATACCTTCGTTTTGAACAAAACCACAGGCGTTCTACCTGCGGTTTTGTTTTCGCGTTTTTTGGCATGGTTGGGGGTAAGGGGCTAAACGTAGTAGATGGGCCGGTTTCGTGGCGCGCCCCCGGCGCATAAAAGCGCCGCCACGGAGGAGGGAGATGCCTCCGTGGCGGCTGGGGGTAGGAGTAGGTCGGAATTTAGCCCTGCCGGCCGCCCGGGGCCTTTTGGCCCCGGGCGCTGCCAGCGTGCCTAGCGCTTACGGATACCCCAGACCAGGGCTCCGACGCCGGCCGTGGCGATGACAAATGCCATAAGCAGAGCGGCAGCCTGCTGGTCGCCGGTGGCGGGCAGGAAACCCTTGACCGTCTTAACGATGTTCGTCACGGTCTTGGGCGT
The DNA here is from genome assembly GCA_900555815.1 of uncultured Collinsella sp. Lineage (GTDB taxonomy): Bacteria > Actinomycetota > Coriobacteriia > Coriobacteriales > Coriobacteriaceae > Collinsella. Next base: position 1,014 of record USMR01000168.1, on the reverse strand, counting down.
GCCGGGATCGGGCGTCGGCACGGGCGTCTCGGGCTTCTTGTACGTGTTGTTGAACACGATACCCTCGACGCTCTTGTCGCCCTTGGTAAAGGCGATGTTCGCCCTGAGGTTGCCCTCGCCGTCGTCGACCACGTTGACGGTCGCGGTAAAGACGGACTTGTCGTAGGTCATACCGGCCTCGTCGCCCTTGACCTCGCTGATGGTGTAGACGTACGTACCAGGCTCGTCGTACTCGAACTTGTCGAAGTTGATCTTGCCGTCGGCATCGTTGGTAACCGTAGACTCGATGTCCTCGCCAACGAGCTTAAAGCTAAACTCGTCCTTCTTGAGCTCGCGTCCCTCGAGCACCTTGATGGCGCCGATGGAAACCTGCGTGGGCATGGCGTGGTACTTGTTGGTAAAGCCAGCCGACTCGGTGGTTCCCTCGAGCTTGTGCGTCGCGGTCAGCGTGCCGTCACCATTGTCGGAGACGGTGGTCACGACGGTGTAGGTCGCGCTGTCATAGGTGACGCCCTTGTACAGGCCGAGCGCGTTGGGGCAAGCCTCGCGCAGCGTGTACGTGTGCGTGCCGGGTGCCTCGTAGCGGATCGGGCTCAGCGTAACGGTGCCGTTGGCGTCGTTGGCGCCGCTAGCGACAACCACGCCGTCCTCGAGCAGATCAAACGTGAACTCGCCAGCCGCAAGGTCGCGTCCGGTCAGACGCTTGACGGTCTTGACCTGATCGGTCACGACAGAATCGGTAGGTGCCACGCCGTACGTGTTGGTGAACGTAAAGGCCGCACCGTCGCCGCCGTCGCGCTTGACGATCAGATGTCCCACACCGTCGTCAGTCACGGTGTAGGAAACCTTGCGCGTGGCGTTGGTGTCGTTAGTCACGCCAGGGGCGCTGCCGGACTCGGTCACCGTGTAGGTAAAGGTGTGCGAGCGCGGGGCGGTGGGGACTGCGGGCTCGGACTCGTCGCCGGGCTCGTCAACGTTGGCATCAGCGTCGGCGTCGGCCTCTGCCTCGTCAGC
>USMR01000167.1 GCA_900555815.1 uncultured Collinsella sp. | reverse complement strand
TTTATTTGGTCGTGGACGTTTTCTGGGTTTAACCGGCGCTGCCTTCGGCGGGGATATGTCTGCTACTCAGCCATCTGAGCCTGGACGGCGGTGATGGCCACGACACCCACGATGTCGTCGGCAGAGCAGCCGCGCGAAAGGTCGTTAACCGGCTTGGCGATGCCCTGCAGGATGGGGCCGTAGGCGTCAGCACCGGCGAAGCGCTGGACCAGCTTGTAGCCGATGTTGCCGGCCTCGAGGTCGGGGAACACCAGCACGTTAGCCTTACCGGCGACGGAGGAGCCGGGAGCCTTGAGCTGGGCGACAGTGGGGACGATAGCGGCATCGAGCTGCAGGTCGCCGTCGATGGCGAGCTCGGGAGCCTTCTCCTTGCAGAACTTCACGGCCTCTTGGACCTTCTTGGCGACCTCGCCGCCGGCGGAGCCCATGGTGGAGTAGGAGAGCATGGCCACGTGCGGCTCAACGTTGCCCATGAAGGTGGACCAGGAGTGAGCGGAGGCGATGGCGATCTCGGAGAGCTCGTCGGAGGACGGGTTGATGTTGAGGCCGCAGTCGGCGAAGATCAGCGTGCCGTCGGTGCCGAACTGCGGGGTGTCGGTGCACATCACGAAGAAGGCCGAGACCAGCTTGGTGCCCGGGGCGGTCTTGAGGATCTGAAGCGCAGGGCGCAGGGTGTCGGCGGTGGAGTGGCAGGCGCCGGAGACCAGGCCGTCGGCATCGCCCATCTTGACCATCATGGTGCCAAAGTAGGTGGCGTCCATCACCTGGGCGCGAGCCTGCTCGATGGTAACGCCCTTCTTGGCGCGGAGCTCGGCAAACTTCTGCGCGTACTCCTCGTGCTTCTCGGCATTGCGCGGGTCGATGACGGTAGCGCCGGGAACGTTGATCTCGTCGGGGTTGCCCAGGATGACGATCTTTGCCAGGCCCTCCTCGATGATTTTGGTGGCCGCGACGATAGTGCGCGGATCCTCGCCCTCGGGCAGGACGATCGTCTTAAGGTCGGCCTTGGCGGCAGACTTCATACGGTTTAGGAAATCGCTCATGTTACTCCTTACAAGCGTTTCGCTAAGCTCCAGGCGCCCGGCTGTTCACGAATAAACCCGCTGCTAGCGGGTTTACCTTACGTTAATGTTCGCCGCGGTGCTTGAGCTTTCCTTGTGTGGCAAGCTCATTATAGGACGCATTAGCGCTATAATCGCTCTGATAAATATGTCTCGAAGAATGTTCGAGAAAAGCCCAGCTAACGAGCCCGTGGCTTTTGACAAGGAGTATCGATGCAGATTACCTCAGGCCTGCCTGAAGGCTTTAACGCCGGCGCGTACGACATGATTGTCGTCGGTGCTGGATATGCCGGTGCCGTTTGCGCCCGCCGTCTCGCCGAGACTATCGGCTATCGTGTTGCCGTTTTGGAGCGCCGTAGCCACATTGCGGGCAATGCCTATGACTGCACTGACGAGGCCGGAATCCTGATCCACGAGTACGGTCCGCATATCTATCACACCTTTAACGAGCGCGTTCACAATTTCCTGTCGCGCTTTACCAAGTGGACGGATTATCAGCACAAGGTGCTCGCCAACATCAACGGTACCCTTATGCCCGTGCCCTTCAACCATGCGAGTCTCAAACTCGCCTTTGGTGACGAGCGCGGCGAGGAGCTGTATCAGAAGCTCGTGGAGACCTTTGGCAAGGACGTCAAGGTGCCCATTATGGAGCTGCGTAAAAAGAACGACCCGGATCTTGCCGAGGTCGCCGATTACGTCTACGAGAACGTCTTTTTGCATTACACCATGAAGCAGTGGGGCCAGACGCCCGATCAGATCGATCCCTCGATCACCGGCCGCGTTCCCGTCTTTGTGGGCGATGATGACCGCTACTTCCCGCAAGCTCCCTTCCAGGGCATGCCGCAGGAGGGCTACACGGCGCTCTTTGAGCACATGCTCGACCACGACCTGATCGACGTGTTCTGCGACGTGGACGCCCGTGACCTCTTTGAAATCGACGAGACTACCGTCAAGATCGACGGCAAGGTCTATGGTGGCGAGATCGTCTACACCGGTCCGCTCGATGAGCTGTTCAATCTCGATCTGGGCGCGCTACCGTACCGCACGCTCGACATGAAGTTCGAGACGCTCGATATGGACCAGTTCCAGCCCGTGGGCACCGTCAACTACACCACGAGCGAGGACTACACGCGCATTACCGAGTTCAAGAACATGACCGGTCAGATCCTGCCCGGCAAGACCACCATCATGAAGGAGTATTCCAAGGCCTATACGCCCGGCTCGGGCGAGACGCCGTACTACGCCATTCTTGAGCCCGAGAACCGTGAGCTCTATGAGCGCTATCTTGAGCGCGTCCAGAACCTGACGAACTTCCACCCGGTGGGTCGTCTGGCCGAGTATCGTTACTACGATATGGACGCTGTGACCAATTCCGCCCTCGATCTTTCGGATGAGATTATCGCCTGCCATGCATAAAGTCATAACATTCGGTATTCCCTCGTATAACGCCGCCAAGGACATGGACCATTGCATCACCTCCATCTTGGAGGGGAGCAATTACGCCACCGATATCGAGATTATCGTAGTGGACGACGGCTCCAAGGACGAGACGGCCGATAAGGCCGACGAGTGGGAGGCACGTTATCCCGGTATCATTCGCGCGGTGCACCAGGAGAACGGCGGCCACGGTATTGCCGTCCTTTCGGGTCTGCGCGAGGCACAGGGCACCTACTACAAGGTCGTCGACTCGGATGACTGGCTCGATGCTGCGGCTCTTTCGACTATGCTGTCGATTCTGCGTGGCTTTGAAGAGCGTGACCAGCGCGTTGACCTGTTTATCTCGAACTACGTGTACGAGAAGGTTTACGAGGGCACGCATACCGCTATTGGCTACAAATTTGCCCTGCCGCGCAAAAAGATCTTTTCCTGGGATCAGATCGGTCATTTCCGCCTGGACCAGAACCTGCTCATGCACAGCCTGTGCTATCGCACGGATGTGCTGCGCGAGTCCAACCTTCCCATGCCGCCGCACACGTTCTATGTGGACAACATCTACGCCTACGTGCCGCTGCCGCGTTGCAAGACCATGTACTACGCCGACATCGACCTCTACCGCTACTTTATCGGTCGCGAAGGTCAGAGCGTCAACGAGGCAACGATGGTCAAGCGTCTGGACCAGCAGTTCCGTGTTACGCGTATCATGATGGAGTCGTACCACTTGTACGGCGATGTTGAGTCGTCGCGTCTGCGTTCGTACATGATGGGCTACTTCACCATGATGATGGCGATCTGCTCGGTGCTCACCAAGCTTTCCGAGGAAGATTGCGCCGACGAGCGCCTAAAGACGCTGTGGAATGATTTGAAGGCCTACGACGAGCGCATGTATCGTCGTGCCCGCTACGGCGTGGTCGGGTTCTTCACCAATCTGCGCGGACGGGCCGGAGACAAAACCACACTCGGCCTATACCGTCTTGCCTCAAAGATCTTCAAATTCAACTAGCTGCTGAGTAATCGCTGCTGATAGGTTGACTGGGCCCCTTGGCCTTTAGTTTGATACAAGTTCCGCACGAGCCGGAAAGCACTTAATGTGCTTTCCGTGCGAGCAGGACTGTTCGCAGTAGCAAACTAAAGGCC
>USMR01000166.1 GCA_900555815.1 uncultured Collinsella sp. | reverse complement strand
TCGGTGCCAGCCCTGTTTCGCTATCGTCGGCACCGAGTTGCTTCACATGGCCAATCGCCGAGAGCGTCAGGTGGCTTCCCGCCGCGCGCTCAACCGAAGAGTCGTATCCAAGATCCGACCCCTCCGCAGCATCCGCCGCAGGTCCGCTCACGGTCATCGTCATGCCATCGGGCATGGTCTTGACCGTGATGATTGCCGAGCGAATACCTGTTTCGGTCGTGGATCCATTCTTAACGGCGGCGATGGCGAATCGATACTCCGTATTGGGCTGCAGCCCATCCCACTAGAGCGAGGTCTGCGTGTTGTCGGCAATCTTCCAGCTATTGACGACCGCATCCGCCGCATTGCTCTGCAGCATGCCCACGCCGTAGCTAAAGCCACTCTTGTTTGCGAGTACATCGTCCCAGCTAAACGTAACGCTGGTCGAATCGACGGCGTTTGCCGTAAAGCCCGTCACGGCCGGCGCGTCGGGCATCTCGACGTCCTTAACGTCATAGCCCACGATCCAGAACTGGTCGGTGTCCTTGGTGCCGAGCTTGTCGCCCGAGTCTGCCTCGAACTTGTCGACATCCACCGCGTTGACGCCCAGACGCCACACAAAACCGTACTTGCCCTGCGCGGCCTCGGGCAGGTTGTCGACGGTGCCGCCGTATTCGGTCGATTCACTCGAGGAGTTACCCGTAGTAAAGCCGGCGTTGGCACCAAAGCACAGGCCGCCAAACAACTCGTGCTTTGCGAGCTTCGCGCCCATGACAACGCTGCCGTTCAGCGTCAAGCCGAGCTCGAGCTCCTGCTCCTTGCCCTCCTCGACTTCGATGGTCTGCTCAATGCTCGCCCCCGACTGCGCGGCGGCGCCGTTAAACCCATCGTGCGTGTAGGCGCGCGTTACGTCAGGCTTGCCCAGGCCAAAGGAATCCCCAACGGGAGTCTCGCCGTTGAGCGTCGTTTGATAGGTTCCGGGTTCTCCCGACCGGTTGGTCAAAAAGTAGCTGAGCGGCGTCATATTGTGCTGTTTGGCAATGCGGTCTTAGGCCTCGACATTAACGACCGAGGTCTGCGCGCCGAGCGACACGGGCGCCGCCATCACGCCCTTGCCACCAGTTTCCTCATTTTCGATCTCATACTCGTAATAGACCATCGGAATCGTGTAGAGCACGGCCTTGTCACCCTCGCCGGCATGCGACTCATAGCTTACGCTTGCGCTGACCGTGCGCTCGCTCCGGTAGTCATAGCATCCCTCGGCGGCAAAATCGACTGAAGCATTCATCGCGACCAGGGGCGGACCGGTCTGCACCTCGACGGCAACGCCCAACTCGGCGCCAATGGTATAGCCCTGGGATGTCCCCGTGCCCTTTTCCTCTCCGTATGACGTGCCGCCCAACACCAGATAGCCGTATGCCTGCTCCAGATCCTCAACATAGGGCGCATCCTGCAGCACGGCAAGCACGCGCGGGTTGGTATAGACCTTGTAGCGGTCCTTGTACGTGATCTTGACGCTGTCGTTGTCGACATCGGGCAGCGCGAGCGAGATAAATGTGCCGTAGGTAGTGCCGCGACGGTTGCTCTCGCTAATCACCTGCTCCTCGCCGCGGCGCACCTTTCCGTTCTCGTCGAGCGAAAAATGCGAGGCGGTCATCCAATAGTAGTCATCGTTCTTGCGCAGGTCCTCGTCGCGGTGCTTGCCCACCACGGCGATAAAGCTCTCGTTATAGCGGTCCGAACCCGAGACGCTGCCCGCCTTGACGTCGCTGATCCACACCTGTTCTATACCCTTGTGGTCATGCTTGTTGCTGCTGTTGTATTGCTGACCGCTCATGCTCATGGTTCCGACCATGGACCCCAAGCCCTGAGCCCCGCTCTGTGCCGTGTTGCAGGCAAAGTCGCGGAACACATCGCCGCCCACGAGCACCTCGTCAACCGCCAGCTGCTCGGACAGGCCGTCAAGGTTGGCAGTGGCAAGGGCAATAGGCGCCAAGGTGCACGGATAGCGCTTATCCTGAGCGCTATCCTTCCATGCGCTGTTGGGCACATGCATCAGCCCATAGGAGGCGAGGAGCCCGTCTCTGTATTCCTTACAATCGGAAAGCTTGAACTCGCCAGACTCCGAGTCAAAATACGCGTAGCGGTACAGCGCGCCGTACAGCCCCTTGCTGCCGTCAGAAGCGCCGTAATCAAAAGCGCTGCGTTGCCAGTCATAGCCCGCAAGAATAAGGCCCGTGACGGTTTCACCCGTCTTCTTTCCTTCTTCATCGTAGGCGGCAAACGTGCCGAACGTCGCATTCGCAGCGACCATGGTCTTGCCGTTCGCGGAGAGGGAGATTGCGCCCGCGTCGCCCAGAGCATCGACATGGACGAGCGCACCCTTGGATGCATCCCACGAAAACAGCTCGCAATGCGTCGACTTATCAATATTCTTCTTGCCGTAGGGTGCCGAGACCACGATGGCGAGGTCATCGCAAAAATCGCGATCGAGGTCGCCGGCCGCTAGCGAAACGACAGGAGCTGACTGAAGCTGCGTCCAGGAGTCGTTCCCGCCCTTGTTGTGCGTGGTGTAGTCCGCGGCGTTACCGGCATCGATCTTGACGACGCTTTGCTTCCAGTTGCCGCCCTCCAAGTCATACATGTCGACTACAGCCTTGCGCACGCCGTTCTCGTCGACATAGCAGCCCGCGTAGACAAAAAGCTCGTCGACGCCGTCGCCATCGACATCGCCCGCCTCGACATCAAAGACGGCGTCGTGCTCTTGCAGGTAACCGGCATCCAGGTACTTAAAACGGCCTTCGTACATCATATTAGTGTTGACCGTCACCGGCAGGTGTGTGTCGAGAGTGCGCGTACGCCCGTTGCTAAACGAGTAGAGGACCAGCTCAACCTTTCCGGCATATGACTTGCCGTCAATCGTCGTGGAGGAACTGTCGCCGTAGGCACGGAGCTCGGCAACGCGGCTCTTTTTGCCCGTGCTGGCGTCGCTGCAGAACTCAACACTCGTGGCGTGAATGCCCGAGAAACCGTTGTTGTCGTTGGCGAGTGCTGTTGAGGACTCATTGTTGCTTAGGTACGACCAGGTGCCGCCACCGTAGTCGCTATGCTTGTAGAGATCGCTGTTCGTATCGAAGTTGTTGACGTTTTGCCAGAACTTTGCGGCGCCCCACACACTTCCATAGCCATCGGTGAGTTTGCTGCTGCCGCCAATGTCACCGCGCTCGACGTTCTCGAGCTTGTCGCGCAGAGTGTAGCGATTGCCATGGCTACCGTTAGCTGCCATATAGACCTCGCTGCGCGTGGCAAACGTCGTGGGGGTATCAGTGGAATAGGGGCCAATGGTATCGGCCGGAATGTCCTCGCTCGTGCCCAGACCCAGGGCTTGATAATCCTGCTCGGTCATATCGGTGATTGCGGGCGCGTCTGCCGCCTGGGCAACCTGGGGCGTGGCCGTGAAGCAGGCGACGCTCGTGGCGATCAACGCAGCAAGCGCCGCCGTCCCAACAAGCGGGATTTTCGACAGCCTACGGATACGGGGGTGTGGAACGTACATGAGGGACCTCGCTTTATTCGAGTGGAGTGGACTCATTTTTGCAAATGATACATCCGATACCCGATATCACGTGACTCATTTTCGCCCACGGCGTGTCTCATTTTTCAGAATCCGAGCTGCCGCGGAAATCTTATCCCAGCTCAAAGGC
>USMR01000165.1 GCA_900555815.1 uncultured Collinsella sp. | reverse complement strand
ATGGCGGTGGGTTCGCTGGAGCTGTACCAGAGCGATATTGCAGTGAGCGCAACGGGTTATGCCGGCCCCGGCGGTGGCACTGAGGACGATCCGGCGGGCACTTTCTATATTGGCTGGGCGCATCGTTCCGCCGATGGGGGCGTGCCGGTCGTGGACTCTGTGCGCTGCCACTATGAGGGCGACCGTTCGTGTGTTCGTGCCCATGCGGTCGCGGAGGCATTGGGGCGCATTGCCCTTGTGCTCAACTCTATGGAATAGACATGTTTTAAGGGGCCTTAGGGCCCCTTAATTGTGGAGATAGGGACCTCTGACAAATTTAGCGTTTGTGCTGGTTGTAGATGTATTTTTGCCTGCCTTGTTCATATTTGGTCCTTTGTGGTCAAGTATTTGGTCAGTGTTTGGTCGGCGTTTGGTTGGGTTTTGGAAAGACCGCCTGCATATGATTGGCCTGAACGGTTGACCACGAACAGCCGTTCGCTTATTATCGATGCAGGTTGTTAAGAGGAGGGCTATTCATGGCCAAGAATTCAGGTCCCGTACGTACCGTTCATGCTCGCACGACGGGTAAAGAGCGCGATGAGATGATCGCCACCACCAAGGCCGAGATCGAGAAGAAATTCGGCCAGGGTTCGATCATGAGGTACGGCGACGGTGGCCCCGAGCTCGAGGTCGAGGCCATTCCCACGGGCGCCCTGGCCCTCGATGCCGCGCTGGGTATCGGCGGCGTGCCGCGCGGCCGTATCGTCGAGATTTACGGTCCTGAGTCCTCCGGTAAGACGACGCTTTCGCTCGAGATCCTGGCCGAGGCCCAGGCAATGGGTGGCGTTGTGGCATTTATCGATGCCGAGCACGCGCTTGATCCCACGTATGCCGCGCGCATTGGCGTGGATATCGACGAGGTACTGATTTCCCAGCCCGATACGGGTGAGCAGGCGCTTGAGATTGTTGACATGCTCGTGCGTTCCGGCGCCATCGATGCTATCGTCGTCGACTCCGTCGCCGCGCTGACCCCGCGTGCCGAGATCGAGGGAGAAATCGGCGACACTACGGTCGGTCTTCAGGCTCGCCTGATGAGCCAGGCGCTCCGCAAGCTCGCCGGCTCGCTGTCCAAGTCCAACACGACGTGCATCTTCATTAACCAGCTGCGTGAGAAGATCGGCGTCATGTTCGGCAACCCCGAGACCACGACGGGCGGCCGCGCCCTTAAGTTCTTCTCTTCGGTGCGTATCGACATTCGCCGCATCGACAGCATTAAGCTTAAGGACGAGGTTATCGGTAACCGCGTGCGCGCCAAGGTCGTTAAGAACAAGGTGGCAGCTCCGTTCCGTTCTGCTGAGTTCGACATCATGTACGGTACGGGCATCTCTAAGGAGGGCTCGATTCTGGACATGGCTGTCGAGTGCGGCATTTGCAAGAAGATGGGCTCCTGGTTTGCCTATGGCGAGGATAAGCTCGGCAACGGTCGCGAGGCCGCCAAGGCGTTCCTGCGCGAACACCCCGATTGTGCCGACGAGATTGAGCATAAGGTCCGCCTTGCCTGTGGACTTGAGTTTGATGACGATGCTCCGTCCGAGGTCGAGCTGACCGATCAGCCTGCGCCTGAGGAGTTTGACGAGCTTTACGCCATCGATGGTTCCGCCATGCTCGATGATGACGACGAGTAGCGGTTACGCTCATGTCGTATACGGTGACCGAGGCCACGGTCGTCTTTCCCGATAAGAAGGCGGCCTCCTCGTTCTCGAGCGGGTATGCGTCCAAAAAGCCTTGCGCACATATCGATTGTGAGCTTGAGGGCGGTTTTGAGCGGTCCATTTGGATTCCCGTGCGGGTCGCGCGGCTGTATGTCAAAAACCGCCCCGATCTTCCCTGTGATTGGGACAACTTCCGTGAGGCGGTGCAGCTCATTGAGCGTAAATGTGCACTTACCATGGTGACCGAGATGTTATCGCGCCGCGACCATGCGACGGGTGAGGTCCGTGACAAGCTGGCTCGCTACGGCTTTCACCAGCCTGCGATCGATTTCGCCGTCGAGCGCGCCACCGAGTATCGTTTTTTAGACGAGAGCCGCTTTTGCTCGTACTTTATCGAGGAGCGCAAGCGGCGCGGTTGGGGACAGCGCAAAATCGAGACCGAGCTCAAGCGCCGTCATGTCGTGCTCGATGACATTCCCGGTTATCCCGAGGATTATTTTGCCGTCGAAGACGATTTGGCGCGTGCGTCAGCCCTGCTCGCCAAGCGGCGTGTTCCAGAGACGCGCGAATTCGAAAAACTGGTTCGGTTTTTGATGGGCAAGGGCTTCTCGTATCACGTCGCCGCCGATGCCGTTAAGGCACGTCTCGATGCCGAACGCGAGGAATGTGCGGTTTAGGCGTATGTGTTTTGTGGCCCTGCCGTTCTCCGTGTTTTAGCCGCCGTGCCGGGTCCATTTATTTGACAGTTGTTGTGGTTCAACGTACGATAAACACTGTCATTTGCTTTGTGATATGTGCTCATCTGTGATGAGTTTGTTTATATGTTTATCTGTATCCGACCCGCATAAGCTGCGCCCATATTACTCAAATGTCGCGAGCCGTTCGTAAGGACGGTTCGCTTTGTTGTGTAACGAATCCATAAAAAGGAGTGAGCATGCCTATCATCGCAGCGCTCGTTGGCATCGTTTTGGGTGCCATCGCCGCCATTGCCTACATGCGCACCGCCAAGCAGGGTAGTCTTCACGAGGCCGACGAAAAGATCCAGTCGGCACACGCACAGGCTGAGTCCCTGATCGGTGATGCTAAGCGTCAGGCCGAGACCCTCAAAAAAGAGGCTCTGCTCGAGGCTAAAGAGGAGATCATCAAGAACAAGCAGGCCGCCGAGGCCGAGGACAAGCAGCGTAAGAGCGAGATTCGTACGCTCGAGAACCGTGTGATGCAGCGCGAGGAGTCCCTTGATCGCCGAAACGACGCTCTCGACAAGCGTGAGCACCAGCTGTCCAGCCAGGCCGGTCAGGTCGAGAAGCGCTCCCGCGAGCTTGAGGAGCTCTGCGCCAAGCAGACCTCCGAGCTCGAGCGTATCGCCGACCTGACCCGTGAGGACGCCCACAAGGAGCTCCTCGATAAGGTTCGCGGCGAGGTCACCCACGAGGCTGCCACGATCATTCGCGAGTCCGAGCAGCAGGTTCGCGCCGAGTGCCACAAGACCGCCCAGGAGATTCTGTCCCTGGCGATTCAGCGCTGCGCTGCCGACCACACAGCCGAGGTCACCGATACCTCCGTGCACATTCCCTCTGATGACCTCAAGGGCCGTATCATCGGTCGCGAGGGTCGCAACATCCGGACCTTCGAGCAGGTTTCCGGCGTCAACCTCGTGATCGACGACACGCCTGAGACCGTCGTTCTTTCGAGCTTCGACCCGGTCCGTCGTGAGACCGCCCGTGTTGCCCTCGAGAACCTCATCGCCGACGGCCGCATTCACCCCGCCCGCATTGAGGAGATGTATCACAAGGCTGCCGACCTGGTTCAGCAGCGCGTGCGCGAGGCTGGCGAGCAGGCTGCCTTTGATACAGGTATCCACGACCTGCACCCCGAGATCGTCAAGACCCTTGGTGCCCTGCGCTACCGTACCTCGTTTGGTCAGAATGTGCTTCAGCACTCCCTCGAGGTTTCCGATCTGTGCGGCGTGATGGCTTCCGAGCTTGGCCTGGTCGTTGTGACCGCTTAG
>USMR01000164.1 GCA_900555815.1 uncultured Collinsella sp. | reverse complement strand
ACGCTCGGAATGATCATCAGCTAGACCTTGACCTCATCGCCGGTCTTGGTCAGACGGCTCATATACTCGAGCACCGAATCCTCGCGGTCGGCAGAGCACGGGCCGATGATGAGCACCTTACGTGCGTCCTCGCCGGTAAAGACTTTGGCGACCTCGGCGTCAAATGCCTGCTTTTTGGCGGTAAGCTCGGCAGAAAGTGGCATTTCCTCGCGGATCTCCATGGGGATCGGCAGCCTGCGTTTGAATTCCATGGCCATAGGGGCCTCCTCAATCTATAGAAAGAGCAATAAGCGTATTCTCGAATGCTCGGCATTATCCGCTGTCGCACGCTAAAGTGCAAGCCCTTGCCACCCCGAAACCTACCAAAAAGAGACAGGTTTATTTTGGCAGGTTTTATCTGGGTAAACGTTGGCGAATGCCGGGAGGGAGCGGCGCCGCGCGGGACCCTAAGGCTGTTGTCAGTTCCCCAGGAAATACCCTGTGGGCAAAAAATGCCAAATATGAGTACGGTTGCTAACCTAGTATCATATTGCCTTCGCAAAATAATAGACATAACAGCAAAATATGTTCATTAACGCAAACACATATAAGTTCGCTATAGGATTGTTTGATCAATTTAGGGACGCGTGTAAGCCGTGAAAACGGCATTTGGGGCTGTTTTGGCTGTTACTAAAAAGGTATCAGTACTCAAATTTGCCATTTTTTGCCCACGGGGCCTCGAAGGGGCTGCCAATCAGGTCCCAGGGGAGGCGGTTTGAGGGCCGCAGAGCAAAAAAAACGGGGGTGCAGGTTGTCCTGCGCCCCCGTTTTCTTGGCATTGCGGTTGTTTGCCGCCGGTTTTTACGCCGCTTCGTCGAACTGCGAGTTGTACAGGTCGGCGTAGAAGCCGCCCTGGGCGAGCAGCTCGTCGTGCGTGCCCTTCTCGACGATGTCACCGTCGCGGATTACCAGAATCACGTCGGCGTTGCGGATCGTGGACAGGCGGTGCGCGATGACAAAGCTGGTACGGCCCTGCATCAGCGCATCCATGGCGCGCTGAATAAGCTCCTCGGTACGGGTGTCGACGTTGGAGGTCGCCTCGTCCAAAATCAGCGCCGGACGGTCGGCCAGAATGGCGCGGGCGATGGTCACGAGCTGGCGCTGACCCTGCGAGAGGTTGGTGCCCTCTTCGTTGATCATAAAGTCGTAACCGCCGGCGAGCGTATGGATAAAGTGGTCGCAGCGTGCGGCGCGTGCAGCGGCTTCGACCTCGGCATCGCTCGCATCGGGACGTCCGTAGCGAATGTTCTCGCGAATGGTGCCGTTGAACAGCCACGTATCCTGCAACACCATGGCAAACTCGCCGCGCAGTGCCGCGCGGTCCCAGTCGCGCACGTCGATACCCTCGACGCGCAGCGAGCCGCCGTCCACATCGTAGAAGCGCTGCAGCAGCTTGATGAGCGTGGTCTTGCCGGCGCCGGTGGGGCCGACGATGGCGATGGTCTGGCCGGGTTGCGCCTCGCAGCTAAAGTCGTGGATGATGGTCTTGTCGGGCGTGTAGCCAAACTTGACGTGATCAAACTCCACATGGCCGGGGCGCTTCTCGGGAATCTGGGCGTCGGCCTTCTGCTCCTCTTCGGGCGCGGCGAGGAACTCAAACACACGCTCGGTGGCGGCGGCCATCGACTGCATCGTGTTGCTCACGTTGCCCAGCTGCTGTACGGGTTGCGTAAAGTTGCGAACGTACTGGATAAAGCTCTGGATGTCGCCGGGCGTGGCATTGCCGGTCAGCGCGAGCTGCGCGCCCACCACGACGACGCCCACATAGCCCATGTTGCCCACCAGGCTCATAAGCGGCATCATCAGGCCCGACAGGAACTGCGAGCGCCAGCCACTAATAAACAGGCGGTCGTTTTGACGGTCGAACTCCTCGATTGAGGCCTCGGCGCGGTCGAACACCTGAATGACGTTCTGGCCGGCAAAGTCCTCCTCGATAATGCCGTTGACGGCGCCCAGAACCTGCTGCTGCTCGCGGAAGTACGGCTGCGAGAAGTGAATCATTACGGTCAGGATAATCGCGGCTGCCGGCAGCGTGAGCACGGTGACGCCAGTGAGCGGCAGGCTGATCGACAGCATCATGACGAGCACGCCGATAATCTGCGTTATCGACGTGATGAGCTGCGTCACGCTCTGGTTGAGCGACTGACCCAGCGTATCGACGTCGTTGGTGATGCGGCTGAGTACGTCGCCCTTGCTGTGGCCGTTAAAGTAACTCATCGGAACGACGGCGATCTTGGCGGCGATCTCCTTGCGCATGCGGTAGCAAATCTTTTGCGTGACGCCGGTCATGAGCCAACCCTGGATGAGGCTGCAAACAGAGCTTGCCAGATACAGGCAGAGCAAAAAGCCGAGCGTCTTGGCGATCCAGTCAAAGTCAACGTCGCCGGTACCGTTGACCTTGGCAACCAGGCCCTCGAACAGCTTGGTGGTAACCTGGCCGAGCACCTTGGGTCCCACAATGTTAAAGATGACCGAGCACACGGCAAAGGCGACGGCGGCAAACACGGCAACTTTGTGTTGGCCGATATAGCCGAGCAGCTGCCTCATGGTGCCCTTAAAGTCCTTGGCCTTTTCGCCGCGACGCATGCCGCCCATGCGGCCCATGGGACCACGCTGGCGGGTGGGCTTGGGAATCTGAGTCTTGGTCTCGTCTGCCATTAGCGCTCGCCTCCTTCCATGACGGCTGCAATTTCTTCTTGGGTAAGCCCCAGCTCCTCGGCGGAAAGCTGCGACTGTGCGATCTCCAGGTACGCCGGGCAGCTGCGCAGCAGCTCCTCGTGCGTACCGGTGCCCACCACGTGGCCGTCGTCGAGCACGATGATCTGGTCGGCGTGCATGATGGTTGCGATGCGCTGGGCCACGACCACGAGCGCGGCGTCGGTAACGTTTTTGGCAAGCTCTTCGCGCAGGCGAGCGTCGGTCTTGTAGTCGAGGGCGCTAAACGAATCATCGAAAACCACGACCTCGGGCTTTTTGGCCAACGCGCGGGCGATGGCCAGGCGCTGGCGCTGACCACCCGAAACATTGGAGCCGCCCTGGCTGATGGGGGAGTCGTAGCCGCCCTCGCGCTCGGCGATAAAGTCCTCGGCCTGTGAGATGCGCGCGGCTTGGCGCATGTCATCATCGCTTACCATGTCGCCCGCAAACTTGAGGTTGCTCTCAACGGTGCCCGAGAACAGACGACCCTGCTGCGGAATATAACCGATGCGGCGGCGCAGCTCGGAAAGGGTCATGTCGCGCACGTCGATGCCGTCGAGCGAAATGCTGCCGCCCGTGACGTCGTACAAGCGTGGAATCAGCTGCACGAGCGTGGACTTGCCCGAGCCCGTGGAGCCAATGATGCCGAGCATCTGACCGGCATGCGTGGTGAAGTTCACGCCGCTGATGACATCGGCGCGGGCATCGGGGTACTGGAAGCTCACGTCGCGGAAGGTGAGCTCACCGCGCGGCGAGCTGGCCGCGGGCAGTTTGGGCGAGGCAGGGTCGTTGATGCTCGTGGGGCAGGTGATGACCTCAGGGCCAGCCACGGGGAAGCCCACGGCGCGCAGGATGTTGTAGCCTGCTTCCACTTCCTTCTCAGGCTCGGCGGCCAGCGAGACGCGGATGGTATCGCCGATGCCCTCCAGCAGCATCCCGCCGATGCCCATGCCGCTCTTGAGCAGGCCCATCTGGTAAGTGCCGGCCTC
>USMR01000163.1 GCA_900555815.1 uncultured Collinsella sp. | reverse complement strand
CACTCGGGCAGCTGTGACTCGTCAGGGCCGCCGCCGAGCACCGAGATAATGCGCGGACGGTCGTGGCTCGACAGCAGGTTGAGCGCGCAAGACAGGGCCTCACGCGGATAGTTCTCGCGCAGGGTCTCGATATCCTCGGCAGCTTGGTAGGCGTTTTTGTAGCCCATCAAAAAGCCGATGACCATGTCGCGGAAGGGGTAACCCATGGCCGAGTCGAGCTCGGAGCCTTGTAGATAGCGACGCAGATGGCCGTAGCTTATCTTGTTGGAGGCGTCTTCCCAGACTTCGCCGAGCAACAGAGCATCGGGCTTTTCGGCAAGTACTGCCTTCTTGATTTCGGCTAGGAAATCGTCGGAAAGATCATCTGCCACATCGAGTCGCCAGCCATGAGCGCCGGCACGTAGCCATTTACGAATGACGCCGTCCTTGCCTAGGAGCCGCTCGCGTACCAGTTCGGAGCTCTCATTGATGGCGGGCATATTGCCCACGCCCCACCAACAGTCGTACGAGCCGTCCTCGTGGAAATAAAACGCATCGCGCCACGGGGAATCCTCGCTCTGCCACGCGCCCACGCCGGGGTAGTTGCCGTAGCGGTTGAAGTAGATCGAATCGTCGCCCGTGTGGTTGAACACACCGTCCAGAATGATGGAAATGCCCAGCTTCTCGGCCGCCTCGCACAGCTCAGTAAAGTCCTGCTCGGTGCCCAGAATCGGATCGATCTTGGTGTAATCGGCGGTGTCGTAGCGGTGGTTGCTCGCCGCTTCAAAGATGGGGTTGAGATAGATGGCCGTAAAGCCCATTTCGGCGATGCGAGGCAGGTCTTCCTGGATACCCTTGAGCGATCCGCCGTAAAAGTCCCAAGTCTTGATGGAGCCGTCCTCGGCGCGCTCGTACACAGGCGGCTCGTTCCAATCCTCGACCATGCGGCGCTGAATGCCCTTACGCGGTTTTTCGACCTCGGCCAGCGTGCGCTCGCGCCAGTGCTCGTCACGGGCATAGCGATCGGGGAAGATCTGGTAGACCATACCGCGCTCGTACCAGGTGGGACGGTTCTCACGGTGTTTGTAGACGGTGACCTGGAATGACGGTACCTCGGCGTAGTCGTAGGTTACGCCTTCGCCGCCGGTGCGGCCCTGCGGTGCGCCCAGGCGAACCTCGGGCTGGCCCTCGATATTGCATATAAAGCTGTACCAGATAAGACAGGGCTCGGTGCACTTGAGCTCTACGCTAAATATGCCGTCGCCCTCGTGCGTCATGGGATACCGAGACTCACCGATCTCATCGACCCAAGTGCGCAGCGTAAGCGTGGCCTGCGCGGGATCGGCATCCTCCAGAATCACGGAGAGCGAAAGGGTAGTCCCTGTGGTCACAGCGCCAAACGGAGTGCGAAACTGCGGCAGACGGCTGTTGTGTATCAATCTCATAGTACGGTCCAGTTCGATAGAATCATGGCCTGCTGGCCATGGGCTTTACGCACAGGATGTAAGTATATCTGTTGTACACAGGCTGTATAAACAACATCCGTTTACCATCGGCGAACGGTTGTCCTAGAAAATCGTTTTACCAACTGTCTACAGAGAAGGGGCGCCCGGTTGGAGCGCCCCTTGCTTAGGGTTTGATGAGGTTTTGGATCGTCTGCGGGCTAGCGGCGCTTGCGGGAGGCCGTTGCCTTGCGGACGGATGTCTTCTTGGACGGTGCTTTTTTCTCGGTCGCGGCGGCGGGGGAGTCCGGGGTCTCCTTGGTGTGCTCGGGCTTAGCCTTTACCTCGGCCTTAGGCTCCTCTTTGGCGGCAGCAGGCTTGGCCTCGGCGGCCTTCGGCGCCGGCTTGGCCTTTACTGCGGGCTTGTCCTCAACCTTAGCCTCCGCCTTGGGAGCAGCGGCCTTGGTCGTGGCCTTTTTGGCCGTCGTCGTTGTGCGCTTGCGCGTGGTGGTCTTGGCGGCCGGCTTGGCCTCGGCAGGCGTCTCCTCGACTTTGGCGGCCGGCTTTGCGGCTGCCTTGGTCGTGGCGGCCTTCGTGGTCGTCGACTTCGTTGCCGTGGTCTTCTTGGCAACCGTTGCCTTCTTGGCGGTCGCGGTCGTCTTCTTGGCAGCGGTCTTGGCCGGTGCCTTGACGGCAGCCTCAGCCTTTACCTCGGGAGCAGACTCGGCCTCGGCGGCCTTCTTGGCGGCTGCGGTGGTGCGCTTGCGCGTGGTCGCTGTCTTGGCAGCGGTAGTCTTGCTCGCGGTCGCGGTCTTGCTCGCACCGGTCTTCGTGGTCGTGGCCTTCTTGGCCGTCGTCTTACGAGTCGTGGTCTTCTTTGCCGCAGGCTTCGCAGCGGGCTTCACCTCAGGCTCGGGCTCGGGAGTAGCCTCGACCTTCACCTCGGGATCGGCCTTAACGGGCTCAGCTTCAACCGACTTCTCTTCGGCCTTGGGTTCCTCGACAGCCACGGGCTCCTCAGTCGTAGCCTCAACCGCAGCCGCCGGGCGCTCAATCTCCGGATGCATAAAGAAGTACAGGTCCAGATACTTATCGGCCGAGCGCGTCCAGCTAAAGTCCTGGCTCATGGCCTGCGTGACCAGCTGGTTCCAGGCGTCGCGGTTATCCCAGAACAGACGTGCCGCGCGGAATACCGCATCGCCCATCTCGTCGCCGTTAAAGTTGCTAAACGAGAAGCCCGTGCCCTCGCCGGTAAACTCGTTGTACGGGATCACGGTGTCCTTCAGGCCGCCGGTCTCGCGCACAATGGGCAGGGTGCCGTAGCGCATGGCGATTATCTGCGACAAGCCGCAGGGCTCAAACTTAGAGGGCATCAGGAACATGTCGGCAGCAGCATACATGCGCTGCGACAGCGCCGGGTCAAACTCGATGCGCGCGGCCATGGTACCGGGGTACTTGTCCTGGAAGTAGCGCAGACCGTCCTCGTAGTCGCGGTCGCCGGTGCCCAGCACCGCCACCTGCACGCCGCCGGCCAGGATGCGGTCGAGCGCGTACATGACCAAGTCCATGCCCTTCTGGCGCGTCAGACGCGTGACCATCACCATGAGCGGGCGGTCGTCGCGAACCTCGAGTCCCAGCTCCTCCTGCAGTTTGGCCTTGCACACGGCTTTGCCGGAACGGTCCTCCACGGTGTAGTTGGCGGCAATGCGCTTGTCGGTCGCCGGGTCAAAGCCTGCCACATCAATGCCGTTCAAAATGCCCTGCAGCGCATAGGAACGCTCGCGCAGAACGCCGTCCAGGCCCTCGCCAAATTCGGGCGTCTGGATCTCGCCCGCATAGGTGGGGCTTACCGTAGTGATGGCGTCGGCATAGCGCAGCGCGCCCAGCATGTAGTTGATGCTGCAGGCGTCGCAACGCAGCTGCGAGGCGGCCGCGGGAATATGCGCCACACCCAGGATGTCCTCCATCACGGTGTCGCTAAACTGGCCCTGGAACGCCACATTGTGGATCGAGAACACGGTCTTGACGCGGTCGTACAGCGGCAGGCCCTGGTAGAACTCGCGCAAAAACACGGGCGCCAGCGCCGTCTGCCAGTCATTGCAGTGCAGGATGTCGCACTCAAAGCCGGTCGGCAGGTGCTGCAGGCTCTCGGTGATGGCCTTGGAGAAGAACGCAAAACGCTCGCCGTCGTCAAAGAAGCCGTACGGATAGTCGCGCGCAAAGTAGCGCTCGTTGTCGATAAACATATAGGTGACGCCGTCGTGCTCGAGCTTCTCGAGTCCGCAGTACTCGTTGCGCCAGCCTAGGCTCACGTAAAAGTCGGCAAAGTGCTCCATCTGCGCCTTGTACTC
>USMR01000162.1 GCA_900555815.1 uncultured Collinsella sp. | reverse complement strand
AACACCGCTGATACGACCTAACCTCGAGCTTCTTCAAGCATCTGCTTGGCATGCGCAAGACTTGCCTCCGATTGGTCGCCGCTGAGCATGCGGGCAATCTCGGCAGTGCGAGCATCCCCAGCCACCTCATCCAGATGCGTCTGGGGAACGTCGCCGGGCTCTTTACTGACCACGTAGTGCTTGTCGGCCATAACCGCAACCTGCGCCAGGTGTGTTACGACGATGACCTGATGCGTGGCGGCAAGATCGGCCAGCACACCAGCAAGAGCGCGGGCCGTGGAGCCGCCGACACCAGCATCGACCTCGTCAAACACGAGCGTATCGACACCGTCCGCGTTACCGAGGACAACCTTGCTTGCCAGCATGACGCGGCTGAGCTCGCCGCCCGACGCAATGCGGCGCAGGGGGCGCGGCGTCAAACCGGCACCGCTGCGGTATAGCAGCTCGTAGCTCGAAGGACCAACCGGCGTCCACTCAGCACGGGGAAGATCACGTGACTCCCAGACGAGCTCGGCGCCGCCCATCTCCAGGCGAGCCATCTGGCGGCCCACCTCGTGGCAGAAGCGCGGGGCCGCCGTATTACGGGCGCGCTTAAGTGCCTTGGCAGCGGCAAACAACTCGTGCTCGGCGCTCCCGAGTGCCTCACGCGCCTTTCTGATCTGTTCATCGCCATCATCGACCAGGGACAGCAGCTCTTGCGAGCGATCGCGCATGGCAAAAACATCGTCCATGGTGGGACCCCACTGACGCAACAGGCCCTTGAGGTCGGAATACCGCTCACGCATGCGAGCGAGCTCGCGCGGGTCGAAGGCGACGCCATCGCGATAGGCACGAAGCTCGTTCGCGCAATCCTCAAGGGAAATACAGGCATCCGAAAGCGCATCGGCAATATCGCCCAGTTTGCGATCGACGGTAGCCATGCGGGAAAGCTCTGCCACGGCGCTGTTCACGGCATCGAGCGCTCCCCCTTCGGCGGCAAGCGATCCATGGGCATCGTTAGCCGTGGCAACCAGTACCTCGGCATGTTCGGAGCGCGGCAGCAGTTCCTCGAGTTCCTCATACTCGCCCGGTTTGGGGTCGACCTCGCCGATGCGCTCGAGCGCAAAGCGCGCTTCCTCGACGCGGCTCCCCTGCGCACGCGAGGTCTCTTCGACACGTCGAACCTCCTAAGCGGCAGCTCCCGAAGCCTTAAAGCAGGCGCGATAGTGCTCGAGCGCCTCGAGTGCAGGGCGCCCTGCCCAGGCATCGACCATCGCAACATGATGCGCCGGATCGAGCAAGCGCTGGTGCTCGTGTTGGCCGCACAGATCCATCATCACGCCAACGCGCTCCGAAAGCTCGCGCACACTGGCGATGCGGCCGTCAATCTTCACGCGGCTGCGGCCCTCGGCAGAAAGACTGCGCTGCACGGTGAAGCCCTCCGTGTCGTGCGGGCCGTCAAACAGGCGCGCCTCGACGCTCGCCAGCGCCTCGCCCTCGCGCACCGTCGACGAATCCGCACGCTCGCCCAAAATTAGCTTGAGGGCCGAGAGCAGCGCGGTCTTGCCGGCGCCAGTCTCGCCAGTCAGGACAGTCAGGCCGGCACTCGGCACCAGCGTCGCCTCGCGAATGAGTGCAATGTTATAAACCTGCAGCTCATCGATCATGACGGACTCCGTAGAATACGCGGCTCACCGAGTTATAGAAGCTCTCGGGGCCGTAATCCAGCAGCAACACATCTCCGGGCCCGCGGCGCACCGCCACGCTCTCAACGGTGCCATCGCAGGTAATAAACTGTCCATCGATAGCGATCGCCGGAACGCTCGGGCGATCATCGGACATAAAGATTTCGACGACATCACTCGGCGAGGTCAAAAAGGCACGAGCCTGAATGGTGTGCGGCGCAATGGGTACGCAGACCATGCCCGTATAGTCGGGGCTCACGATGGGGCCACCGGCACTGAGCGCGTAACCCGTAGAACCAGTCGCCGTGGACACGACCACGCCGTCGCCACGCAGACGGTCGATATGATGGCCGGACACCGTGATGTCGAACTCGACCATATCGGACAGCGGACCGCGGGTAAGCGCCATGTCGTTGAGGGCGAAGGTGCGCACGACATCCTTCGTACCGTCTTCGCGCACGGACACGATATCCGCGGCGATGGTGGCGCGACGGCTCACGTGCAGCTCACCGGACAGGGCGTCGCTCACGACCTGCAGGATGTCGCGTTCCTCGGGGCTCGCAGCAGTTAGAAAGCCCAGGTGACCATAGGAAAGACCGAGGATAGGAATCTCACGATGGTTGAGGATGCGGGCAGCGCGCAGCAACGTACCGTCGCCGCCGAGCGTAATGACCAGATCGGAGCCGTCAATATCAGGCGTGCTCTGAATCTTGGATCGCTGGTCGGCAGCCCATGCGCCCTCATAGCCCTGGCGAGTCAGCCAAAGCTCGAGCATCAGGCCGCTCTCGACCGCCTCTTGCTTGTAGTAATTGGGAACCAGAAAGACCTTCATAGCGTTGCAGCTTTCTCGCTCATAACCGATACCTGGGATTGCAGCTCGTCTTGCGAGCGATCGCCGGGGTCAAATCTCGTGCCGTACAGGAAAAACTCAACGTTGCCCTTGGCACCATGAATGGGCGACACGCACACATCGACCGGGAACAGGCCCTTGGCAGCAAAGAGTTCAACCGCCGCCACGAGTGTATCGCGGCGCACGGCGGGATCGGTCACAATGCCGCCCTCGCCCACCAGCGCCGCCGGAGCCTCAAACTGCGGCTTTACGAGCGTGCAGAATGCACCCGTAGGCGCCAGGCACGCCAGTACCGCATCGATAATGTTCGCGATGCTGGTAAACGAGACATCACACACAGCTAGGTCGATAGTGCCGGCATAGCCAAGCTCAGGCAGCTGCGTCACGTTTGTGCGCTCATGCAGCGTCACGCGATCGTCCTGGCGCAACGACCAATCGAACTGGGCGCGACCCACGTCCACCGAGACAACGGTCGCAGCTCCGCGCTTGAGCAGACAATCGGTAAAGCCGCCGGTAGAGCAGCCCACATCCAGACAGGCAAGGCCCGTCGGATTGATGCCAAACGCATCAAGCGCGCCTTCGAGCTTAAGACCGCCGCGGCCAACATAGGGAATGCGCCCCTTCACATGCAGCGGCAGCCCCGGGATCACCTTAAGGCCCGGCGAAGTCAAGCGCTCACCGCCACTCGAGACCAAGCCGGCCATAAGAGTGCGAAGGGCATCCGCGCGATCGGCGCAGATGCCCTGTGAAATCAGTTCGTCATCAAGACGCACGCGTTTCATGAATGCCATCAACCATTCGTATCCGGAGATGCGGCCTAGCTATCCTGGGATTCGTTTGCCGCATCCTCATCGTATTCCTGCTCGAGCTTGTCGGCCTCACGCGGCGTCAACTCAAACTTGTCGACCATATCGACCGCGCGGGAGCCCAGCTCAATCGCTTCATCAAACAGATCGAGTGAACGCTCCAAGGAGGTATCCTTGGAGCGAACGGTAGCGATGATCTGGTCCAGACGGTCCGAAATCTCGTCAAAGTTGCGGACAGAGCCCTCTGGCATGATTACTCCTCGACGGAGTCGATGTCAGCCTCAGCAGCGTCCGCATCCTCGGCCAGCACGCCAGCCTCAGCCTGAGCAACCGCAACCTTGGCGGCCGCCTCGGCAGCCTGTGCCTCCTCGCGAGCGCGATCTTCGGCCAGCAGCTCCTGGTACAGGTCCTCGCCCGGCAGCTCCTCGCTGCGAGCAATCTTGCCCAGCACGCC
>USMR01000161.1 GCA_900555815.1 uncultured Collinsella sp. | reverse complement strand
CGGGCGAATTGCCGACGACGCCGGACGAGGCGATGATTCGCGAGGTGCACGTGTATGGCATGGCGGCGCGCGTGGGCGACCAAGGCCAGGCGGCGCAGCATCACGGGTTGGGGCGTTTGCTCGTAGAGCGTGCGTGCGAGATTGCCCGAGATGCGGGCTATGCGCGCATCAACGTGATTAGCGCGATTGGCACACGCGAGTACTATCGCCATCTTGGATTTTATGACCATGGCCTTTATCTGCAAAAGGAGCTCTAGATGGACAAGCCGAGTGTTTCTGCCGGCGTCGTTGCCGGCGTTGCTCTGGGAGCCGCGGCGCTTGGTGCGGCCGCCGTCGCTGTTCGTGCTGCCTGTCTGCAGGTTGCGCGAACCCGCAATGGGTTGGCGCGTGTGAAACGCGTGCACGATGAGGGCGGCGACGAAGTCCGCGTATTGGTGCAAGGCGGCGTCTACCAAAGCGCGAGTTACATTGGCGAACGCTGGGCGGAGCCCGTCTTTGCGTACTATCGCGCGTTTGACGACGTGTTTGAGGCTAAGGACGCAATGCGTGATGCTTATGGGCATGGTATCGACCGTATGCTCATGCTGGGCGGCGGCGGGTTTGCCTATCCCAAATTTGCGCTGATGTCGCACGAGAGCTTGCGCATGGACGTCATTGAGTACGATGCCGAGATTACGCGCCTGGCGCGCCGTTGGTTCTACCTGGACGAGCTGGAGCGCACGGTGGGCGATCGCCTGCGGGTGATTACCGCTGAGGCTCGCTCGTATCTGGGCGTGACGAGCGTGGGCCATCGTCGCTACGACGTGGTCGTGAGCGATTGCTTTGGCGGTGCCGAGCCCGTACGCGAGTTGGCAACGGTTGAGGCGTTGCGTTTGGTGCGGGGTAGCTTGAACTCGGGCGGCATCTACGTGGCTAATATCGTGAGCTCGAACGAGGGGAACGATGTGACGTTCCTACGCGACTGCGCTGCCACGGCACTCGAGGTGTTCGCCCACGCCTGGGTGGTCCCGTGTGGCGATGCGGAGTTCGGCGGCGAGGAGAACTACCTGCTCATCGCCAGCGACGGCGACTATGCCTTTGCCGAAGCCGTGCCTTTTGACGTCGACTTCCTCGGCACTGCCCTTCACGACAAGTAAGTCTCCCCGTCCCAAAAAAAGACTGGTTTTATGTGTGGTCGCGCCAGCTGCGGACGCGCTGCTTCATGCCCTCTATGTCGAGCACGCCTTCGGCAAAGCCCTTGCGCACGAGCTCTTCGGGAACAAACTCGTCGTAGCGGTCAAAGTAAGGAACCTCGCCAGGATAGACGAGCTCGATGGGATCAAAGTCCTTCTCGGCCTCGGCGGCGAGCACCTCAAAGAACGTCTCCTCGTCGGCCTTCATCTTGAACTGCATAAAGTATGGACGCGACGGATCGAGCCCGCGAAGGCCAAGCTCCGCGGCGCACTTAATCTTGAGCATGCGCTCGAGTGCCAAAAAGGCGTAGCTGCCCAGCCAGGGGAAGAGCACCCAGGTGTCGCCGCCTAGGTTGATGAGTGGCTTGGTCCCCGCGCCCGAAATCTCGGCCGTATGGCGAGCCTGTGCAAGACGTGCCCGTGCGTTGCCCATAAGGTACGGATATGCCGTGTGCTCGTTGAGCGCCTTGCGCATGCGCTCGAGTACGTGTGTATTGATGTCACCGGGACAGTCGCCAAAGTAGGCCGGCACCCGGCCCTTGACCTGCGTGGCAAAGACGGTATGACGCTTCCAGTCCACTTCCTCGACAATCCAGCAGTGTCCGGCGGTGGCGGATTGACGATCGTGCCCAGCTCGGCCGATTCGCTGCGAACGGTGAACTCCTCGTTTTCCTGGAATACAGCGTAGAACTTAAAGTTGTTGATGATGCGCTCGCCCGCGAGGCCCACGATGAGCCCACCGCCCTCAGTGACCTGGATATGGTCGATCTTGATGAGGTGACGCAGCAGCACGCGATAATCATCGGCCGAGACGCGATGGAAATAGCTGAGCGTGAGCACGCGCTGGGCAAGTTCGGCCGGCGTGAGCTCTCGGGTGCTGGCAAGCGTCGACATGGTCTGGTGATAGAGCAGACTGTAGGGGAGTCGATCGAGCTCAGGCGGCTCGACCCACTTTTCCTCGCGATAGAGTTGTACGAGCGCGATGCCTTGCAGGAGCTTCCACGGGATGGTCTCGGGCATCATCGTGCGCGGCTCGGGCTCTTCCTCGCGCATGACGAACCACATCTCGGGCGGAAGATCGCGGCGCCCCGTGCGGCCCATTCGCTGCAAAAAAGAGCTGACGGTAAACGGCGCGTCGATCTGAAACGCACGCTCCAGACGGCCGATATCGATACCGAGCTCCAGCGTAGAGGTGGTGACGGTCGTTTGTGCCTGTTCCTCGTCGCGCATGAGCTCTTCTGCCGTCTCGCGCAGCGATGCCGAAAGATTGCCGTGGTGGATGAGAAAGCGGTCGGGCTCGTGCCGGCTCTCACAGTAGCAACGCAGCATGGAGCATACGGCCTCTGCCTCTTCGCGCGAGTTGGCAAAGACCAGGCACTTGCGGCCGCGGGTGTGTTCGAAGATATAGCCCATGCCGGGGTCGGCGTTGTCTGGTGCTGTGTCGGTGGGGCTGAGAAGCGCCTGCTCGGTCGCTCGCGGGATGTCGACTTCGCCCTCGGGGGCCGAGGAAGTTTGGCGGTCCTTGGGAGTGGCCTTGCCCCGTGCCCGCTCACGACGTTGACGGCGCTCCTCTTGTGTGAGCTGTCCGCTGTGACGCATGTCTTGGGCGCCGGCGGGCAGTGCCGCGGATGCCGCCGCCTCGATGCGCTCGCACGCAAGCACTTCGGCCTCTTGAGGACCTGTGCCCATGAATCCCCGTTGCTGTGCCTGGGGGCCCGAGTTGTAGAAGTGCTCCATGGAGATGCGCCACACGCGGCGCGGCTCTTCAAAGCGCGGGATAACGCAGTCGCGCCCCGTTCCCTGTGAGAGAAAGGCACCCGTGCGCTCGGGGTCGCCGATGGTGGCCGAAAGGCCAATGCGTCGAGGTTGCACGCCGGCCATGCGCGAGAGTCGCTCGATAAGGCAGAGCGTCTGCCCGCCACGGTCGCCGCGCATGAGCGAGTGGACCTCGTCGATAACCACATAGCGCAGGTCGCAGAACATACGAGGGATTGCCATGTGCTTATGGATCAGGAGCGCCTCGAGCGACTCGGGCGTAATCTGCAAGATACCGCTCGGTTTTTTGATGAGCTTAGCCTTGTGCGACTGCGAAACATCGCCATGCCAGTGCCAGACGGGGATATCGGCCTCTTCGCACAGGTCGTTGAGGCGGACGAACTGATCATTGATGAGTGCCTTGAGGGGGCCGATGTAGAGGGCGCCAACGCTCGCGGGCGGGTTCTCCCAAAACTCGGTCAGGATGGGAAAGAAGGCTGCCTCGGTTTTGCCGGAAGCCGTGGATGCCGTCAGGAGCACATTGTCCTGAGTGTTAAAGATGGCATCAGCTGCTGCAACCTGGATGGAGCGTAGACTCTCCCAATCGTGGGAGTAGATGAAGTCTTGGATAAACGGGGCGTAGCGGTCAAAGGCGTTCACGGGGCCTCCTTTCAAAAACGAATCTCTCAACGCGGTGGGCAGTGGCTTGCTGCATTACTGCCTCGACGTTTGCCCAGATAAAGCCTGCCAAAATAAACCTGTCCCTTTTTGGCAGGTTAGATGGTGAATTCGGCGAAATTGCGGTCGCCGCTTGCGGTGCCGGTGTCGCCTGTTGCTGTTGCCGGCG
>USMR01000160.1 GCA_900555815.1 uncultured Collinsella sp. | reverse complement strand
AGGCGGGGATTAAAAACGTCGTCGCCACGTTGGGCACTGCGCTCACGGAGCATCACGTCAAGACGCTCACCCGCTTCGCCAAGCGCATCGTGTATATGTTCGACGGCGATGCCGCGGGCCAGAAGGCCGCGCGCCGTGCGATTCAGTTTATTGAGCAGGATTCGATGGATCTGCGCTGCGTGGTGCTGCCCGACGGTAACGATCCCATGGAGTTCATCACGGCGCATGGCGGCGAGGCACTGCAGGCGCGCATCGACGCTGCCGAGCCGCTTATGGACTTTGTTTACCGTTCGTTGCAGGAGTCGAGTGACATCACTACGCCAGGCGGTCGCGCCAAGGCGCTGGAAGATGCTCTGACGCTTATCTATCCGCTGCGCGATAGCTATATGATTGACACGTACTTTATCCAGATTGCCGATCTGCTGGGTTTGGATTTGGAGACGGTGCGCGCGAGCTCGGGCCGCGTGTTTCGCGACGTCGCCAAGCGCGAAGATGCGGAACGCCGTCGCGAGCAAAACTATGAGCGCCAGAGGGCGCAGGCCGAACGCTTTGGAAATGCGGGCGGTCGGGCATCGGGTTCTCGTGATGCCGGTCGCGGTGCTTGGGCATCGGGCGCGACGCCGCCGGTGTCCGCGCCGGTCGAGGAAGAGCCGTACGACTATGTCCCGCTCGATGCCTACGGTGCCGCGCCCGTGGAGGTCGTCGACGATCTTCCGCCGATCGATGTGCCTGATGGTATGGGCGCTGTGCCTGTGCCTGATGGTTCGAACGCACCGGCTGCGGCGGCGCCGATGGTTCTTACCGATCTTGAGCGCAAGTCCTTGGCAGGGGAGCGCGAGCTGCTGACCATGCTCACGAGCTACCCCGACCTGTTCCGCACGTATGCCGACCGCATCTGCTCCATCGAGTGGGTTGACCCACGTCACGAGTCCATCGCGTGGGCCGTTCTGGCAACGCCGCCGGGAACCGATCCTGCAGCCTGCATGGATGCGGCGCGCTCGGTGTGTCCCGAGGCGGCAACGCTTGTGAGTGTCGGGCGCATCTCGGCGACGAGCAAGCACCCCACCGAGACGAACATCGTGTTTATGCTCGATACGCTCGAGCTCTACACCATCAAACGCCGCATGCGTGCCGCACAGGCCAAGCTGCGCCAGGACCGTTCGCTCGATGATGAGGCCCGTCGCGCGCTGACCGTTCAGGCCGCGCAAGATTCGCAGCGTCAACGCGAACTGCAAAAGTCGATCGGCGGTGTGGCGGACCCGTTCCGTTTGATCGGCCCGGAGGCCGCAGGCACCGAACAAGCCTAGATGTTGTGGTCAACCAGCGTATTCTCGCCTATATCCAGTCCTCTTTTTGGGTATAGACGTCAATGTGTGTGCTAAAGTATTGAGTCCTGTGGACTATGAAGGGAGAATCTGTGCCAAAAAAGACTGAGAGCACGGGTACTGGGCTGGAATCCTACGTTGCAAAGCTCATGGGCAACGGCTCAAACAGGACTTCGGTAACCGAGGACGAGATTCAGGTCGCCCTGAAGGATATCGATGTTTCTGACGAGCAGCTCACCGCGGTGTATTCCGCGCTGCGCAACAGCGGCATCCAGATTATCTCCGCGAGCGGAAACGACGACGCCCCCATGGACGTCGACGATGACGATACCGATAACGATACTGACGATTTCGATGACGACGACGAGCACGATTCCGGCTCGCTCGACGATCTCGAGCTCAAGATGGCCCGTCAGGCCGATGCCGAGATGGGTTCTTCCAAGAGCAAGAAGAAGCGCACCGTGCGCACGTCCCGTTCACGCTCCCGCGTGCGCGGCATCGATGCCTCCACGGTGATGCTGACCGGCGATCCGGTTCGTATGTACCTCAAAGAGATCGGCAAGGTCGACCTGCTGACCGCCTCCGAAGAGGTCGATCTGGCCATGAAGATCGAGGCCGGTCTTGAGGCCACCGAGAAGCTCGAGGCCGCCGATGCCGGTGAGCTCGAGCTCACGCGTGCCGAGATGCGTCGTCTTACGCGCATTGAGAACGTCGGCCTCGAAGCTAAGCAGGCACTCATCAGCGCAAACCTGCGTCTGGTCGTCTCCATCGCCAAACGCTATGTCGGCCGCGGCATGCTGTTCCTTGACCTGATCCAGGAGGGCAACCTCGGTCTGATCCGCGCCGTTGAGAAGTTCGACTACCAGAAGGGCTTTAAGTTCTCCACGTACGCCACGTGGTGGATCCGTCAGGCCATTACGCGCGCCATTGCCGATCAGGCCCGTACCATCCGTATTCCCGTGCATATGGTCGAGACCATCAACAAGCTCGTCCGCGTGCAGCGCCAGCTCCTTCAGGACCTGGGTCGCGACCCGACCCCTGAGGAGATCGGTGCCGAGATGGACATGAGCGCCGACCGCGTCCGCGAGATCCAGAAGATTTCGCAGGAGCCCGTGTCGCTCGAGACCCCCATCGGCGAGGAAGAGGATTCCCAGCTGGGCGACTTCATCGAGGACTCCCAGGCTATCGTTCCGCCCGATGCCGCCAGCTTCTCCATGCTGCAGGAGCAGCTCACCCAGGTGCTCGACTCGCTTGCCGATCGTGAGCGCAAGGTTATCGAGCTGCGCTTTGGCCTTGTCGACGGACATCCCCGTACGCTCGAGGAAGTCGGCCGCGAGTTTGGCGTCACGCGCGAGCGCATCCGCCAGATTGAGTCCAAAACCCTGGCCAAGCTTCGCCACCCGAGCCGCAGCAGCAAGCTCAAAGACTACATCGAGTCTTAACCTCGCAAGCAAGAAGCGCCCTCAAGCACATCCGCTTGGGGGCGCTTTCATGTAGTCGTTGGGGACGTTCTTGAATGACTGGTCGTTTAAGAACGTCCCCAATGACTAGGTCGGAAAATTTCTTAAAAAAGTTCTTGCCCTGAGCTGATTCGTCCGTATAATAAATTTCGTTGCTTGAGAGCACGCACCTATTCCTCGGTAGCTCAATGGTAGAGCACGCGGCTGTTAACCGCGCTGTTGTAGGTTCGAGTCCTACCCGGGGAGCCAGGTTGTAAAACCCGTCGCTTATGCGGCGGGTTTTTTCATGTCGCGGTCGCCGTTCGCGAACGTTACCATATCAACATTTCGTGTCGAGGATGTAATCCCGCGACCCACCACCTCAACACGGCGCGCTCGTTGTAGAATATTGCAATGATTGCTCCCACGAGATGGTGCCGCGAGCACCAGATAAGGAGATTCTTGTGTCTGAGACCATTAACGGCAGCCTGAGCGTTTCGAACGACGTTATTGCCGATATTGCCGGTTATGCCGCGATGACGTGCTATGGCGTCGTCGGTATGGCCGAACAGCTCCAGGGCGCCGAGAGCGTGCGCCTGCTTGCCGGTCAGCGCCTCCGCAAGGGCGTGCTTGTCTCCGCCGACGAGAACGGCCTTACGGTCGATCTTCACGTCGTGCTCGAGAACGGCGTCAACATGAAGTCCGTCTGCCACAATCTTTCGAGCTCCGTTGCCTTTACCCTGCAGGAGATCGCCCAGATCGATCCCGCCAGCCTTAAGATCGGCATCCACATCGACGCGCTCAAGAGCCGTCTGAACTAGCATCCGAAAACGGAGATTCAAATACCCATGATTGCAAAGACCATTCGCACCTGTTTTCCGATCGCTGCGGCTGCCGTTTTCGACAAGGCCGAGGAGATCAACAAGCTCAACGTCTTCCCCGTACCCGACGGCGACACCGGCACCAACATGTCGCTCACGCTCGCCTCGGTGACCAAGGAGCTTTCCGCCCTTCCCGCCGATGCCGACATGGAGGCCATC
>USMR01000159.1 GCA_900555815.1 uncultured Collinsella sp. | reverse complement strand
TGTCCCAGTCTATAGCCAGATTGCCGCCGTTGCCGGTAATATCCATTGTACCGCCGCCAGGAGAGCCGATACTGCCACTGCCGCCCACGACCTGGCCGCCCTTCTTGGCAAGCTCCTTATTCAGGTCCTCAAGGTCGCCCAGCTCGCCCACGCACGGCTTGCAAGTGGTGAACCAGAAGTTCATGACGGTGACCTTGTTCTTGGAGAACAGCTCGTCGCTGCTCACGTCGTTGCCATCCAGGTCCTTGCCCGTAAAGCTGGGGAACTTCGTCGCCTCGCTCGAAGCATTGGCACCAGCCGTCATGCCAGCGGTCGAAGCGTCGACGCTCTCGCCTGCGCTCGGCGTGCTTCCACAGCCGGGGAACTCCTTCTCCAAGCTCTCGAGCTTGTCCTCGATCTCCTTGATCTGCTGTGCACCGGCCTTGAGCGTCTTAAGCTCATCCGCCGTGAACTCATCCTTGGCGCCGTCGATGGTCTTGAGCAGGAAATCGCCGTAATTGCTGCCGTCCTCAATCATTTCCGAGTCTTTATTTGCCGCATTGAATACCTTTTCCCACAGCGCGTTACCACTCGAAAAGATATCGTTCTCCTTTTGCATGAGTTTTGCATACAACTCGGCGGCCTCGTCGGCATTGGTCGGCTTCTGCGCAGTGAGTTCTGCGATCTTAGGATCGGGGCCCGCAGATTCGCTCGCATTGCCACCAGGCGCCGAACACGCCACAAGACACAAGGCCAGCACCGGCACCATAAACAGGGCCGCAATCTTAGAAAGCTTCATAGTCATTCCTCCGTTATTGTCGAAGCTTGTTTACTTTTTATCGGCGGTCAAGGGGAGCTTTTCCGCCGACACATCCAGGCCATAGCGATAGCTGATGGCATCGACGGGACAGGCCCCGATGCACTTTCCGCACCGGATACATTCGGCATGATTGGGCGCCCGGACCACATCAACGTCCATCTGACAAACCCTTGAACACTTGCCGCACGAGACGCATTTGCACGCGTCGACCTGAATCCCCAACAAGGACACCTTATTCATGAGCGCATAGAATGCGCCGAGCGGGCAAATCCATTTGCAGAAGGGGCGATAGAACAAAACGCTCAGCACTACCACGGCAATGAGAACGACAAGTTTCCAAGTAAAGAGCTGTCCCAACGCAGATCGAATGCCGGCATTGGCAATGGCCAGCGGAATGGCGCCCTCGAGCACGCCCTGCGGACAGATGTACTTACAAAAGAACGGGTCGCCCATGCCCACGTCGTTAATCACCAAGACGGGCAGCAGCACCACGGCAAACAGCAGCACGACGTACTTGATGTACGTGAGTGGCTTGAGCTTTTTCGTGGAGAACTTTTTTCCGGGAATCTTGTGCAGCAGCTCCTGCAGCCAGCCAAACGGGCACAGAAAGCCGCATACAAAGCGTCCCAGCAGCACGCCGAGCAAAATGAGCGCACCGGTAACATAGTAAGAAAAGTTGAACTTGGATGAACCTACTACCGACTGGAACGACCCGATGGGGCACGCACCCGATGCCGCGGGGCACGAATAGCAGTTAAGCCCGGGTACGCAGACTGTTTTTCCCGCGCCCTGATAGATGCCGCCTTTGGCAAAGTTTGGCAGGTGAATGTTGGTGACGAGCGTCGCCGCCGCCTGAATGAATCCGCGAAATCGGGCCAAAACATGCGACGCAGTGTTTTCTCTTTTATCCAATTCCGATACACTCCAAGCACAGCCTAATCGCTTTGGCCAGCACGGCATCCGCCTCGCCACGCATAACACCAAAGCACACCATGGTGATTCCGACGATCAACAAAGCGACCTGTACCACGGGTTTTACCGCTTTGAACAACTCGACCACTCCTTTCGTTACGCGACCATTGGACCATATCGGCTATAAAATCCGTGTTAAGCGCGATTTGAAATGTGCAAGGAGACTGTTATGCGTATTTTGATCGTCGAAGACGAGCGAGCACTGTGCGATGCAATCGCGCGCAGCTTGCGAAACTTGGCGTACAGCGTCGACTGCTGTCACGACGGACAGGAGGCGCTCGACCTACTGGACGTTGAGGCCTTCGACCTCGTGGTACTCGACCTCAATCTCCCCCGTATCGACGGCATGACTGTGCTCAGGGAACTTAGGAAAACCGACTGCGAGACCAAGGTACTGATTCTGTCCGCACGTGGCGGAGTATCCGATAAAGTCGCCGGACTCGATGCCGGCGCCAACGATTACCTCACCAAGCCGTTTCATCTGGACGAGCTTGCGGCAAGGATTCGCAGCCTTACCCTCAGACGCTTTACACAAAGCGACATAGTTTTAACCTGCGGAAAGCTCCGCTTTGACACCAAGGCGCGCATCGCTTCCGTGGACAGCGAGGCTTTATCTCTTACGCGCAAGGAAACGGGAATCTTGGAATACCTGATGCTTAATCAGGGGCGACCGGTAAGCCAAGAGGAGCTTATAGAGCACGTTTGGGATAGCAGCGTGAACAGCTTTAGCAACGCAACCCGCGTTCACATCTCGTCGCTCCGAAAAAAGTTGCGCAGCGCTTTGGGATACGACCCGATTCGCAATCGGATTGGAGAGGGTTACGTTATGGAGGATAGCGAATGAAAAGGCTTTCTCTGCAATGGCGCATAACGATCATGACGGCACTGCTGACGTGCGCGGTGTGCGTGCTGACGAACTGCCTGGTCGGCTATACGGGCATGCGCTACATGGATGCCATCGGCAGCAACATCTCGGCCTTTAACGCTGCCGGCGCGAATTCGCCTCAGGCGTTCGACCCAACGAAAACGGCCCTCAATGACGAGGTCACGATCGTCGTAAACGACGCACAGGAATCTTTTGGCGCGACAGCCTGGTACATCACGGCTGGAGTCACACTCCTTGGCGGCGTGCTGGCATACTTTGTGAGCGGCCACGCGCTCAAGCCGCTACGGGATTTTGCCGCCCAGGTGGAGCGCGTGCAGCCTGACAACCTAAGCGAAATCAGACTCAGTGAAGATGTACCCACCGAGCTACAACGATGCAGCGCCTCTTTCAACGACATGATCGCCCGTCTTGGCGAAGGGTTCTCTGCACAGCGTCAGTTTACCGGCAACGCCGCACACGAGCTGCGCACCCCGCTCGCCCTTATGCAAGCACAGATTGAACTATTCATCTCCGAGCACCCCGGTTTGCAACCCGAAACGGCCGAGCTGCTCGGCCTGCTACAAGAACAAACCGAGCGCATGTCTCGAATGGCCAAGGTATTGCTCGAGATGAGTGAGCTCCGCAGCGTTCCTTGCGAGGACGATGTGGAACTTGGTCCCTTGTCCGAAGAGGTCCTCACCGACCTTGCGCCACTTGCCGAAAATAAGGGCATAGCCCTCAATTGTGCTGGAGACGCTTTAGTAATCGGGAACGATGCGCTCCTCTATCGGCTGGTGTTTAACCTGGCCGAAAACGCCATCCGTTACAGCCACCCCGGCTCGACTGTCAACGTCTCCATCTGCGACAACGACAGCCACGTGTTCCTGCGAGGCGAGGACCAGGGCCCGGGAATACCCAAGCAGTACCGTGAGAGCATCTTCCAACCGTTCTTTCGCCTGGATAAATCCCGCAGCAGGGCATACGGCGGCGCAGGACTCGGACTAGCGCACGTATCGGAGATTGCAGCGCATCACGGTGGCACAGTAGAGGTCGAAACAAGTTCCGAAAACGGGACCACCATGCTCGTAAGCCTTCCAAAACGATCCGCAGCGTTAACCGAACAGTAAAACGAAAGGGGTCCCGAGCAACAGGAGTACAATTGCTGCTATTGTT
>USMR01000158.1 GCA_900555815.1 uncultured Collinsella sp. | reverse complement strand
ACATGGCCAAGATGGACGTGCTCGATTACGGCGGAGCCAAGGACGAGGTCATGGAGCTCATCCATGCCGCCAACCACTACATCGAGGACTCCGAGCCTTGGGCACTTGCCAAGGACGAGGCCAAGGCTGACGAGCTGGCGTTTGTGATCTACAACCTGCTCGAGGCCATCCGCATTGCCGCCCACCTGCTGATGCCGCTCATGCCTCAGACCTCTGCCGAGGCCCTGCGCCGCCTGTCCTGCGAGGACGAGGCCGCGACCGACGACCTCAAGGGCATTTGCGCTTGGGGCCTGCTTGCCGGCGGTCAGCCTGTCGAGAAGGGCGAGCCGCTGTTCCCGCGTCTGGGCTAAGACGCAGCGCGCCATATCGGCAATTTGCTGTTTAGCTGTAAGGGCATGGCCGCCACGGTCCATGCCCTTTTGTTTCAAGACGCCGCCATCATGCTAAGGAGGCAACCATGACAACTTCGCCTTTGGCAAACCCCACGGCCACCAGGGAGCTGCTGGAGGAGTTTGGCCTTGCGACCAAGCATCGCCTGGGCCAGAACTTCCTGATCGACAACCATGTAATTGAGCGCATTTGCGAGCTTGCCGAGCTTGCAGGCGATGAGCGCGTGCTCGAGGTTGGTCCGGGCGTTGGTACGCTCACGCTTGCGCTGTTGCAGGAGGCGGCGTGCGTCACGTCGATCGAGGCCGATCCCGAGCTCGAGCCGGTGCTCGATGCTCACGCCGCCGACTACGCCAACTTCCGCTTTATCATGGGCGACGCGCTTAAGGTGACGCCGGAGCAGATTGAGCAGGCCGCCGGCGGTGAGCCGACGGTATTTGTCGCGAACTTGCCCTATAACGTGGCGGCGACGATCATCCTGCAGTTCTTCCAGACGATGCCCGCGCTCAAGCGTGCCGTCGTCATGGTGCAAAAGGAGGTTGCCGATCGCATTGCCGCAGTGCCGGGCAACAAGACCTATGGCGGCTATACGGCAAAGCTCGGCCTGTATGCGCAGGTGACGGGTCGCTTTGAGG
Source organism: uncultured Collinsella sp. (assembly GCA_900555815.1). Classification (GTDB taxonomy): domain Bacteria; phylum Actinomycetota; class Coriobacteriia; order Coriobacteriales; family Coriobacteriaceae; genus Collinsella. The sequence continues at coordinate 2,787 of USMR01000158.1, read as the reverse complement.
TGCCGCCGCGTTGCTTTATGCCGGCGCCGCACGTGGACTCGGCCGTCGTGCGTATCGACCGTGTTGACGGCGTGGTGCCCGAGGGGCTCGATCGCGAATTTGTGGCCCGCGTGATTGATGCTGCATTTGCTCAGCGTCGCAAGACCATCCGCAATTCCATGAGCGCCAACGGTTTTGCCAAGGACGTGCTCGATGCCGCTTTTGAGGTTTGCGGTATCGCACCCACCACGCGCGCCGAGACGCTCGATGTTGCCGACTTTGTCCGTCTGGCCCGGGAGCTAATCCATGACGCCTAATGCCGAACGCGTGACGTTTACCAAGAAAAAGAAGACGGTTGCTTGTCCCGTGCCCTTGGCGCCGCTTGCCGACACGCATGCACATCTGCTTTCGTTTTGGGGCAAGGATGTGCCCGAGACGCTCGTGCGCGCCAAAGCCGCGGGCGTCGACCTGTTGGTGACGATGTTCGACCCCATTGCCGACAAGCGCAGCGTGGCGGACTATAGCGACTGGCTGGTGCGCGAGATTCTTCCGATGCAGGATATCCCGCAGATCAAGTATCTTGCCGGCGTGCATCCGTATGGCGCGCCGGACTATACCGACGACGTTCATGCACAGGTCGTTGCGGCACTTGATGACCCCTTATGCGCCGGTATTGGCGAAATCGGCCTGGACTATCACATGGACTATGACGACGATATCGCGCCGGCACCCCATAACGTGCAGATTGATTGCATGGCGCGCCAGCTCGAGCTTGCCGTGCGCCGCAATGTGCCGGTGGAGCTGCACCTGCGTCACGAGGACTCGGATGGGGAGCGCACCTCGCACGTTGATGCGTACAACGTACTGCGCGAGGTGGGTGTGCCCCAGGCTGGTTGTGTGCTGCACTGTTTTGGCGAGGACCGCGCCACGATGGAGCGCTTTGTGGATTTGGGCTGCTATATCGCCTATGGCGGTGCGGCCACCTTTAAGCGCAACGACGATGTGCGCGAGGCATTTGCGGCAACCCCACTCGATCGAATTTTGTTCGAGACGGATTGCCCGTATATGGCTCCGGAGCCCATCCGCGGTCTTGAATGCGAGCCCGCAATGATTTCTATCACGGCAAACACGCTGGTCAACGACCGTGTCGATCGTACCGGCGAGGATGCTGAGGCAATCGCGCGAGCAGCTTGGGAAAATGCCTGCAAACTTTTTCTATAAACGGCTGCCAAGGGGCTGACAAAACTGGTCTATTACCTGCCTTATGCCTGCCCTTGAGCTTACGACGGGGCGTTTCTATTAATAAGTGCCTACGGTTCGCGTCATGTTCCCGCATCTTCGCGCAAGCATATGACAAGCGATTGCCGTTGATCGAAAAACGGCTTGCCCACAACCCTAATATCTACCACGTCATCGCCGGACGGGACAAATAGAACCCCCGGTCCCTCCGGTGCATTCTTGTGTTGTAAGGAGAAGATTGTGGCAGATATCAAGAACAAGCAAATTTCTCGCCGGTCCTTCTTGGGCCTTTTTGGCGCGAGTGCCGTGACGCTCGGCCTCGGTCTCGTCGGTTGCGGCAGCGTCGACGGTAAGGGTGGTGCGGCGACCGCTGGCTCGGATGCCGCTTCTATCGATAAACTTACCATGGTCTGGCTGCCCAACGAGTCCAGCTCCGAGTTCGACGCGGGCCGCGAGGAGTTTGGCAAGGTTCTTGAGACGTACGCCGGTGTCAAGGTCGAGCTCATGACCACCACCGACTATAACGTCGCTATCGAGGCTATCGCTTCCGGCAAGGCTCAGCTTGCCAACATGGGCGCCGAGGGCTTCATCCAGGCTCAGAAGAAGAACAGCAAGGTTCTTCCGCTTGTGACCACCTCCGACACCGACGGCAAGCTCGACGGCGCCAAGTACTACAGCCGCATCTGCGTGCCCGAGGCCGAGATGAGCACGTACGCGGATAGCGCCGAGGAGACCGGCTACTCCATCAAGAACATCAAGGGCAAGCGCATGAGCTTTGTCTCCGCTACCTCCACTTCCGGCTTCAAGGTTCCGTGCAGCGCCATCATGAAGGCATTCCCGGATGACGTGAAGTCTTCCGATGAGCTCAGCACCCCGGGCTTCTTCTCCCAGGTGCTCTTTGGCAACTCTCACCCCGGCTCTGCCGTCAACCTGCTGCAGGGCGACGCCGATGTGGCCGCCTTCGACGACGTTGACGTCGATACCTATCTTGACGTTCCCGAGGGCGAGCGCGACGCCGTGAACGCCGCCGGCTCCGTCTACTCCGTCAAGGCCGACGCTCCTCAGCCCTTCGATCGCGTCCAGGGCAAGAAGTTCGGCATCATCCAGTCTACCCCGGTTCTCAACGGCCCCATCGCCGTCAACACCGAGAAGGTTCCGCAGGAGATCATCGACAAGCTCGTCAAGGGCCTGACCTCCAAGGAGACCTCTGAGGACGAGCTGCTCTTTGCCCCCGAAGACAAAGAGGGCAACGGTGCCGTTTGGAGCCTGGGCGATACTGCCGGCTTCATCGCAGTCGAGGACTCCTGGTACGACCCCATTCGCGCGCTTGACTAATGCATGTCCCTGCGCGCACACGTGCAGATGGGCGGCATCGCGTAGACGATTCGCCGCTGCCAAAACGGGCCGGGCGCGAATATCCGCGTCCGGCCTCGACGTTGATGGGAGGGCATGGGAATGCCACAGAACGCACAGCCTCTTTTGCAGGTGAGAGATTTGACCAAAAGCTATGAGGGCAAACGAGGCGCACAGCAGCAGCATCACGCGCTTTCCGGCGTAGATTTTGTCTGC
>USMR01000157.1 GCA_900555815.1 uncultured Collinsella sp. | reverse complement strand
GTCCCAAACAAAGAACATGCCCACCCACATCAAAAACAGCACGGTCTCGCACCAGTGCATAAGGGTCATCTTGGCCAGCGTGCCGCCGCTCATCTCGGTGGCGACGCCCTGGACGATCTCCTGATGCGCATGATGCGAGTACGAAAGGTCAAACGGCGACTTGCGCAGCTTGATGGTAAGCACCGCGAGCAACGCGAGGAAAATGGGTGCGCTGTACACGATGATGGGGACCGACTGCCCCGTCACGGCGATGGAATCAAAGCTGTCGGTGGCAAGGTACAGGCCCACGCTCATCAGCAAAACGGCGGGCTCGTAACTCATAACCTGCAGTAACTCACGATCGGCGCCAACCTGGGCAAACGGGCTTTGCGTCGAGGCGGACGCCAGCACCACAAAGATCGCGGCGAGCGTCACCATAAAAGCGCACAGTAGCGTGTTAGAGCCCGACACAAAGATGCCGCCGCCCACCACGGTAAAGATGAGCGCGCACGCCATATAGGTATCGTCCATGGTGTTTACGCTGGCGGGGGCCTTGCGCAGCAGCTTGGCAACGTCGTAGAAGGGCTGCAGCAGGCGCGGGCCCACGCGGCCCTGCATGCGGGCGGACAGCTTGCGGTCGATGCCGTCGATCATGCCACCCACAAGCGGCGCCAGCAGGGCAAACGCCACGGTGCCAATAAAAATGCCCACGACACCCGAACCTTCAAAATACTTGCCGCGCAGCACCGAGGGCGCACTCATGGCAAGTCTCTCGGGCCCAATCCATGCGCAACACAGCAGCGCAAACAAGATAATGCTGCAGCACACGACGCTACCCGCGGGGCCAATACGCTTCTCGCCAAGGGCGTCCTCCGAGTACCAATTGCGCTTTTCGGCCTTTACCTCGTGTCCCATCGAGCCGCGGAAATGGCGATATTTGTCGGTTCCCACACCCGAAAGATATACGTTTACATGCGGTTTGTTGCTCACGCGGAATGAAGTCAGCAACACCACGGCAATAAAAGCCACGATAACCACCATCAGATACATGGCGTCCTTGCCAATAACGTACGGCACGCGGCCAAACACCATGGCCAAGTAAGGCGACACCAGACCGCTCGAGATAACCGGGAACGCCACGCAGCACAGAATAAGCAGCGCGGCGATGGTGTTGAGGGCCATCCATTCGGTCTTATGGACATTGACCTCAACGTTTTGAGCCGTGGGGTCGACGCCCGAAAGCTTGGCAAGCCACTTGCCCCAGAAGAAGAACGTCGCGGCCGAGCCAAAGGCAAGCACCATGATCATGAGCACGTTGCCGGTCTGCGCGAACGCCACCAGGGCGCCCCACTTGGACACGAGCATGCCAAACGGCGCCACAAACATGCCCATGATGCCCAGCATCATCAGGCGCGTCAGGTGCGGCATGCGGCTGAACATGCCGTCCATGTCCTCGATATCGCGGCTGCCGATATGATGCTCGGCCGTGCCCACGCACAGGAACAGCAGCGACTTGGCCACCGTGTGGAACAGGATCAGGAAGATGGCCGCCCATACGGCCTCGGGCGCGCCGACACCCAAGCAGGCACTAATGAGGCCCAAGTTGGAAATGGTGGAGTACGCGAGCACGCGTTTGGCGTTGCTCTGCGAGATGGCCATGAGGGCAGCGAGCAAAAACGTGATGGCACCCACACTCGTGACCATAAAGCCGGTCACAGGATAGATGGCATAGAGCGGGCTCAGCTTGACCATCAGGAACACGCCGGCTTTGACCATGGTTGACGAGTGCAGCAGGGCGCTCGTGGGCGTGGGGGCAACCATGGCACCCAGCAGCCAAGTGTGGAACGGCATCTGTGCGGCCTTGGTGAGCGCGGCGAGCGACAGCAGAACGACCGGCATCACCAGCAGCGCGGACTGCGCGGTTCCGGCGCCGGAAAGCTCGATCATGCCCGAGATGGTCAGCGGCATGCCATTGACGTACAGAAACATAAGGCCCGCCAAAAACGCGATGCCGCCCAGCATGTTGAGGATGATCTGGGTGAAGGCGTTTTTGATGGCCTCGGGCGTGCGCGTGTAGCCAATCATAAGGAACGAGCACACAGTGGTGATTTCCCAGCCGCAGAACAGCCACTCAAGGTTGTCACTCGTCACGATGACGAACATGGCCGAGAGGAACAGGAACATAAGCGCCAGGAACTGCGGACGACGGTCGGGCGCGGTCTGCCCGCGCAGCGCGGCCTCGTGCTCATCATGGGTCTGGAAGTCCTTCATGTAGCCCAAAGCGTAGATACAGATAAGGCTGCCGACGATGCCGACGGCGAGGACCATGATCACGCTCATGTAGTCCAGGTAGAGCGGCGTTGCGATGACGGCTTCGGCCGCGGGCAGCGTCATGGCTGCAAAGGCGAGCGAGCCCACCAGCTGGACGATGCCGAGCACCGTGGTGAGCGCGTTCCTATATTTGTACGCGTTGTACAGGATGACGGCGCACAGGATGACATCGATGGCGGAGCTGATGATCGAGAGCACATGCGAGGTGTCGGAGGCAACCTCAAAGCTCTGCGGGCCCGCGCCAAAAAACATGACGGCGACTACAACTGTCACCGCCATAATGATGCCGGAACCTATGAGCCCCACCGCATCGCGGGCGCGGTCACCGTGCGCGAGCAGCATGCCCAGCGCCGGTACCAGCGGAAACAGGGTAAGGAAATACAGTAGCGTCATACCATCACTCCCCCATGCAAAAACGCTGCAATTGTTTAACGTTATAGCTCAATTGAGGAGTAGCGGCGGCGGGTTTTCGGTCAACTGGGGAGTTTTAGGCGTACGGGGCAAGGAGTCTGTCCGCATTGGAGCAGAGGGGCGACGCTCCCCCTATCGCAGCGGTGGGCGCACGGGCCACTGCGCGCGGTTTATTGGCCATTTTGGAGGATGTCCCGATAGGCTCGCGGCGGTCCAAAAAGTTGGCGCGGCAAGAAAAATGCGCCCCTGTGGGCGCACCATCCCGTTTGCTATTCCGCCTTTTTAACGCGCGGCTTGCGACCGCGCGGCTTATCGACCAGTGCGGCCTCACCGCTCTCGCGGTACTGACGGCACCAAGCCTTGACCGAAGACTCGCTGGGAATCTTGTGCTTGATCATGGCCTCGCGAACCGTCAAGCCGTTTTCCAGACGGTCCTTAACCACAGCGAGCTTTACGTCGTACGAATAGGTGTGATGATGCGAACCGGCATTGAGAACGGCGTCGGCACCGCCCACGGCATACGCGCGGGCCCACTGACGAGCCGTGGCCTGGGGAATGCCAAGCTCCGCGGCGAGAGCGCGATGACCGACCCCCTCTTGGAGGATCTCGACGGCGCGCTGCCTAACCTCGGGCGCATGCGTGCGAGTCCTAGTTGCTTCCGACATACCTGCCACTTCTTAGCCTTAGCCGTTAATCTGCTTTCTTACGTGCAAGTTAGATAGTAGCATTTTACTGTTTGCTCAAAGCAGTTAATTAAAATAGACGCGGCGTTATCTGGGCATTTGGCACCAAATTACGACATTTCTTTATCGATTATTTACGCTGGTAGCTGACTCGCAGCTAATCGTCATTCGCTTGTCAACAAAATTGGCATCTCTTTATGTCCTTTGGTATAGAGGATATAGTTATTAACCCCTCCCCCAATATTTTTGAGTGATCTGCAAGGCAGTAGACGTCCTCACTCCTCATGATTACCGCGCATTGCCATTCATCGGAGCAAAACAAAAAGGGCGGGACCTGCTGCGCTTGCAGGCCCCGCACCGGTTGACACCCGACGGGACACAGCCGGGCGAGACGGATCCGTGCTACC
>USMR01000156.1 GCA_900555815.1 uncultured Collinsella sp. | reverse complement strand
GCAGCCCACGTCGGCGCCCTCGCCCTCGCGCAGTGCATCGTTGGCAAGGATTTCTGCCGTGCAGCAGATGACGGGCGCCTTGGTGTTGATATGCGTGTCGCCGGTGATCATGCCGACGTTATCGCGGCCGAGCACCTGCACAAGGTCGAAAAACTTTTCGCTGACCAGAGCCTTGATGTGGGCCGTGTAATAACAGCGCTTGCCCTGTGCCATGCCCATAAAGAGCATGCCTAGCGCGACAAGCGACTTGCCCGATCCGGTCGGTGTTCCCAAAATGACATGGTCACCGGCGGCTAGATCCATGAGGGCCTCTTCCTGGTGGTCCCACAGCTCAATACCGCGGTCGCTTGTCCATTCAAAGAAGCGTTCGAAGGCCTGATCGGGCGTGAGCCATGGTTCGGGCTCGCTACCATCCTCGGGCTCCCACCAGGTGGGGGAGAGCGCGCCGAGCGAGCCAAACTCGGCTTCGGTTCCCGTGCCGCCCGAGAATGAGCTGGCGGCGCCGGCGCCGGAGACGGTGCTGGCGGCGGTATCTGTCGTGGTCTGTGCCATGTGGTTGCTTTCTCTCGCGATTGTCCGCCAACTATTATGGCGTAGCGGCGGCGCGGGGTGCCAGCGCGCGAGAAAATGCAGGAAATGGGCGTTCTGTCCGGCCGTTTGGTGCGGTTGCCAACTAAGTGAGTAGACTTTTTGCGATGTCGCGAGCACATGGCTTTTGCGCAAGGGCTCTACCTGCGGTTTAGTTTTCGTTATTCGGGCTGTGCTTGGCTATTGCAAAAAAGTCTACTCACTTAGGTTTTGAGGGTTGCTTGCTGACGCCTATTTGCGCTTGTTTGCCGACACCGCGACCATCAGAGGTCCCTAGGACTCTTGCGGCAGGCGCTTCTTGCCTTTGCGGGCGCGGTTTCTAAAGTTCTCGACGGCCTCTTCCATGCCCAGAGGTACATAGGTGAGCTCATCGAGGTTGTCGGGCAGGTAACAGGCAAGGCTTTGCTCCTGCGCGCGGCCTGCTGCGAGCTGTTCATCGCTGGGCTGCGCACCGGGCGTGGCACAAATGCCATAGACGGCGGCACCCATCTCGCGCGTGCGGCATTCATATTCGGTCTCGGGATGCTCGGGATGGTCGCGACGAACGTCGTCGCTTACCCAAAGCGTGTCGTAGCCTGCCGCGGCAAACTGCCCCAGGGCGTAGTCGCGCAATGGCTTGCTGTCGGTTCGCAGTGTGACGGTGGCGCCGACTGCAAAGAGCGGGCGGTAGAGCATCAGATGGTCGACATGGACGAGTCGTTTTTTAGCGTACTTGGCCTTGGGCTGCGGCGTGGGAAAGTTAATGGTGATGGCATCGAGCTCGCCTGCGGCAAATAGCTGTGGCAGCGATGCCGCGCCTCGGGGCAGCACAAGCGCATTGGGCAGCTCCTGCTCGCAGATTTTCTGCGCGGCATAGGCGATGCAGATGGGCTCCTGGTCCATACCGATAAAGAGGGTGTTTGGCTCGTGGGCCGCGCGCTCTACAAGGTACGTTCCCTTGCCGCAGCCAAGATCCAGGTGAAGGTGTTCGAATGGCTTGCTGCCAACTGGCGCACAGGCTTCACGCCAATCTCCGGCATAGGCCTCGGGGTTCGTCTCAATCGCATCGGCGTAGCGCTCCAGGCGCTCCTCGAGCACAAAGTTCTTAGGCGTGCGAACGTGGACGGCTCCCATGAGGCTCCTTGGTCATAAATATGGAACGCATAGCTGCGCGTTCCGTCAATGGGTTGAAAAGGGGTGGGCATTATTTGCCCGAAAGATGCGGTACGGCTCGACGGCGAGTCGTCGGTGCCTACAGGCGCTTGAGGATCACATAACGGTTGAGCTCGCCGCTGCGACCGTCGGCATGGAAGCGCTCAAGCTCGCGCACGGGGACCTCGCCGCTCTTGTAGAACGTACGGACGCCGCGCACCAGGTCGGTGATCTGCTGATCGTCAAAGTGATGGCAGTAGCGGTAGGCGTGGCGGTCGTTTTGCCAGCCAATGAGGTGGTCGCCGGCTTCAAACTGCGCGGAATCGTAACCCTCAAACGGCGGGGTGAGCTCGGCGCGGGCTTCGGCTCGAACGGCCTTGCGCGCCATGCGCTCGTCGTTCATAAACTCCCAAAAGCTGATGGCGATGATGCCGCCCGGGCGCGTTTGCCGCACCAGGGCGTCGAGCACGCGTACGCGGTACTCGCACGACGGCACGTGGTGCATAAAGCCAAAGCAGACCGAGATATCGGCGAGCGGGGCGTCGAAAAGCACGTCGGGCGTCTCGGCGGGATTGAGTTTCATAAGGGCGTCAAGCACGTCGAGTTCCTGGAAGTGCAGGTTGGGAATGCGCAGGGCGTGACCGTGCGCATCGATAGCCAAATCCTGACACGAGTCAACACCATAGAACTCAAACGAGCAGCTGGCATCTGCCGAGGGGTTTGCGCCATCGACGCCCTTGGTGGCAAGTGCGCCGCCGGCGGCAAAGTTCTCGAATCGCATATTGCCACAGGCAAGATCGAAGACGCGGACGGGATGCTCGATCGTGGCGACGTCGAGCTGTTCGAGCGCGATATCCATGGTGCGTACCCAGCCGGGCCACGGGGCCTGGCGCGTATCGGAAAAGGAAGCGGAGTGCTCGCGATAGAACGTGTTGTTGAGCTGGATGAGCGATGAGGCGAAATCGCGGTTCACGGCGCGGAACTCCCTCCGTTGGCGGTGCGAAATAAACAGTACGACCATACTACCGTTAACGCCGCAACGGGGACAACCGAGCTGCGGCTCATTGCTTTGTTTGGACACATTTCCGCAGCTCATATGTGCCCGCAACCGCCAGTTGTCAAAAATCTCACTAGAATAGGTGGCATGCTTTTGGCGGTGGCGGATAGATTTTTAACTGTGCAAGGCGCCTTAAGAACACAAACGGTCCGGCGGCACGGCTGGCATCACATAGGAGGAACCATGAATGTAGAAACTGCGCAGCGGCTCGCCGACCTTCGCCGCAGCAAGGGCTTTAGCCAAGAAGGGCTGGCGCGAAAGCTGGGGCTGTCGCGCCAGGCGGTTAGTAAATGGGAGCGTGCGGAGAGCTCGCCCGATACCGAGAATCTGATCTCGCTCGCCAAGCTCTATGGTGTGAGTCTGGACGAGCTGCTCAATCCGAGCGATGAGATTGAGGACGATATCGAGTTTGAGAACGAGGACCGCGCTCGTCAGCGCGAGGCCGAGGCGGCAGAGCGCGCCCGCACCCATGAGGCGGCGGCGCGCGCCACCGAGGCGGCAACGCAGGCAAGTGACGCGGCAGCCAAGGCGGCGCAGGCTGCAAGCTGGAGTGCGCAGGCTGCCAATGCGGCGACGGCTCAGATGACGGGTACCGGTGCGGCTGGTCCGACTCCGGTGAAGGGCCCGTTCCAGTCGTTCCCGTATTGGGCCGTGTGCTGGCTGCTGTTCTTTTTGCTGATGTTCCTGTTTGGTGCCGGTCCCTTTGCCGCGCTGATCTTCTTTACGATTCCCATCTATCACTGGGTGGCGCGTGCGCTCGATGGCGATTGGGCGCGCGGGGATATTCAGGTTGGCCCGGCGTCGGTGGCGATCAAGGTCCAGGGGAAGGATACTTCTGCGGAACCTGATGCTGGCGTGGCTACCGCGGCCACCGCTGAGCCATGTGCCAAAGAGGGTGACGAATGATGAAGCTCTCGCATGAATCCAAGCTGCGCCTGGGCGTCGGCATCGGAGCGTTCGTGCTCATCATCGGACTTGTCTTTGGCATTTCGCGGACATTGATTCATTTTGATGGTCCGTGGGATCTCGACGATGTTGTATCCGG
>USMR01000155.1 GCA_900555815.1 uncultured Collinsella sp. | reverse complement strand
CCGTTTGTCTCCACCCGCGTAGCGGGTGGTTTAAAGCTGGCCGCTGCGCGGCCAGCGGACTAAAGTCTTGAACAAAATGGCCGAAGCCCCAAGGAGCTTCGGCCTTTGCTTTCTCGCTGTAGGCGCAACGCAACTTATCGATTCTCGATGCTACCGATATTTTTGAGCTCGATAGAGATGAGGCCGTTGGGCTCGTTGACGAACTCAATGTACTCGGAGTTCGAACCCATCTCGGCCGGGAAGCTGATCTCGATACCCGTGTCGGTACGGATCTTGTGATTGCGCACGGCCGCGCGCTCGACCTGCTTGCGCTCCACGGGCACGCGCTCGGGCACCTTCTCCTCGGTCAGTGCCGCACGCACGCTCTCCTTGATAACCGGCTCGTCCTCAAAGACCTCATCGACGATATCCCAAGGCGGCAGCTCCTCGTCGTCTTCAACCTTCTCGGCAACGGCGGCTTTAACCTTGGCGAGCGCTACGGCCGTGTTGGCGCCGTGCTCTTCAGCGACCTCCTCGACCACGCGCGTCACCGTGTCGATGACCTCCTTACCCGAAACGCCCGTGTCGCATTGCAGCAGGCCGTCGGGAATGAGCATGCGGTCCTCGCCGGCGATCTTGCGTTTCTTGTCCACATAGCCGATCTCCATGGTGCTCGCGCGCACGATGGCATAGCTCGGCACCTTTTGCGAGGGGTTCGGCAGAATGGCGTAATGGCGCGCGATGTCGTTGCGCACCTCCCCTTCCTCGCGGCCCACTTCGTGCATAAAGGCCTGCTTGGAGCCCAGCAGCATCACGGCAAACCAGCGGGCATCCTCATCGTCGTCAAAATCAGCCACGAGCACGTCGGTGGACTCAGCTTTCTCGGCCTTGGTGAGTTCGGAAGAGATGAACTCCGCAATCTGCTGCGACAGGTCCACGAACTCACGCTCACCAAAGAAATAGCTCTTGAGCTCGCCGCCGAATGCGGAGTTCTCGGCAAACGTGGCACGCTTGTTATCGGCCGAAGTGCGCGCGCGACGCAGATGTGTGGTCACGAAGTTGCGGACAGTACGGCTTTCGATATCCAACTCGCGCTGGCTCATGACGTTGACGGCAGAGTCAAAGTCCAGGATATGCAGAATCGCGTGATTGATTTTCATATACGGCATTCCGTTCTAGATCGATTTCGGCACGAATCAGTATAGCGGTCGAGCCCGCCCCAGGCGCCTCGAAGATTGGTGCATCGGGGACAGGTTGCTTGCACCAATGGTTAGCGCAGGAGCTCGGACTGCCAAGCCTCGAGCTGTTCTGCCAAACTCTTGCCGGCAGCGGGCATGTCGATCTGAGGTCGTTTGGGCAGCAGTGCGCATTTAAGGATTGCTACGATGGTCTGCGAGACAAAGCGTCGTGTATCCTCGTCAAAGCCTTGCGCAGCCTGGAGCATCACGGGCAGGCTCTCGCGCAGATTCCCAGCGATATCCGCAAACCGCTCAGCACCCGTAGCCTCAAACACGGAGAACAACGCATCTACAAAACGCTCGCGTTCGCTAGGCGACACTGCAAGCAACATCTCGCGAATGGAACCATCAACGTATCGAGCACCGGCAGACAGGCGCTCACAGTACACGAAGTCGTGACCATCAACCACCCAGCTAAAGGGATTGTGCTGCAGCAGGCTGAACTCGGTGCTCTCAACGATGGCATAGTCCTCCTGTGTCTCGAACATCATGCCAAAGATCGACGACCGAGGTAGCGTCTTATCGATTCGACCGGAAAGATCGGCAAAGGCGTTGCCGTTCAGAAACTCCTCGACGAAGCCCGGACCATCATGGGAATACGCCCGTTCGATTCGCTCACGGGCGACATCGGAGCACATCGCCGCACCGTACACCGCAAGGTTTCCGCCCTTGGAATGACCTCCGCACAAAAGCGGCCCGTCAATCGCATCCGCCGCCTCGTCCACATAACGTGCCGCGGATTCCTGGGCCGGCACAGGACACCGGAACGCCATGTTAAAGTCCTCTTTCCAGCCCACAATCGTGCTGTCGGTCCCCCGGAAGGAAAGATAACTAAACCCCGCCGGAAACCGGAACGCCATGGCTGCAAACTGCTCTGTCGCCACCACATCGCTCACGGCACGATAGCCGCAAACGTGCACGCCACGGTAGCGAGGGCTTGCTGCCACGGCCTCCAACAAGGCCCTGCTCCCCTCCGGGTCCCACAAGTCGTCAATCATGTCCCGATAGCACTCGGCACGCAGCAGCTCGCGTACGTCCAGGCCCTGCCAGTTCGTCAGCTCCGCCATATCACCCGGCAAACGCAAATAGGACAACCACGCAAAGACCAGGCTATCCACCGCGCAGAACGGCCGCTCCTCAAACGGATCAAACGCCGTCTGGGCATAGGTCAAAAAATTAGGCGAATCCGACATGGCCCTCCCATCGACTATGGTGCATTGGGGTCAGGTTACTTTGCACCAAAAAAGCGCCCGGGCCGCGTGGACTCGGACGCCTTCATTGTAGCTTTTCGCTCTAGCGAGCTTGATTTAGCAGGAAAAATCGACGCTGTCGATGATGTCCTTGAGGGCCTTGGCGGAGACGGTGAGCTCATGCTGCTCGTCTTCGTTCAGCGGCACGGGGACGCGGCAGACAACGCCGTCGCGGCCAACAACGGTCGGCATAGAGATGGCAAGATCGGACAGGCCATACTCGCCCACCATGAGCGAGGAGACAGGCAGAACGGTCTGCTCATCGCGCATAACGGCGGTGCAGATGCGCTTGACGGCCATGGCGACGCCATAGTAGGTGGCGTGCTTCTTCTCGATGATGGTGTAGGCGGAGTTCTTGACGTCCTCAGCGATGCGCTTCTCGGCAGCCTCATGCTCCAGATGGCCGTGAAGCTCACAGAAGGTGTTCAGCGGAACGCCGGCAACCTGAGCGCTGGACCAAGCGACAAACTCGGAGTCGCCGTGCTCGCCCATGACATAGGCCTGGACATCGCGCGGGTCAACCTCGACGTGGGCACCAAGCATCTGCTGCAGGCGGCCGGTGTCGAGCACGGTGCCGGAACCGATGACGTGGCCCTCGGGCAGGCCGGACATCTTGATGGCGGCGTAGGTCAGAACATCGACCGGGTTGGAGACGATGAGCAGAATGCCATCGAAGCCGGACTTCTTAATCTCGGGGATAATGGACTTAAAGATGCTGACGTTCTTGTTGACCAGGTCCAGGCGGGTCTCACCGGGCTTCTGGGCAGCGCCAGCGGTGACGACGATCATGGCGGCGTCGGCGACATCGGAATAATCGCCGGCGTAGATCTTCATCGGCTCGGCAAACGTCATGCCGTGCGCGATATCCAGGGCCTCACCCTCGGCGCGGTTCTTGTCCACGTCGATGAGGACCATCTCGGAGAACAGACCGCTCTGCATCAGCGCGAACGCCGAAGACGAACCGACGAAACCGCAGCCGACAATAGCGACCTTCTTCTCGTTAACCATTAGAAACTCCCATCTCACTCCACAAACAAGCCGCCCGGGAACGACCCGAGCGGCTTGTCGTAATCCCAATACATCCAATCGGGACTTTGATTATGCTCCTATTCGCAGCCAAAAATCGACCGTTTACCGAAATTGTTTGCAGAATTCGTAAAATAACTGCACGAAATCGGTTTCGATATATTGACGAGCCAAAATAACTTTCTAATACAGGCCCGCCTCGCGAATGGCCTCGACAGCCAAAGCGATCTGGTCGGGCGGCAAGACCAGCGCCATGCGCACGTGCCCCTCGCCCGAAGGACCAAAGCTCGCGCCCGGCGTCACCACAACGCCGGCCTTCTCCATAAGCTCCTCGCAAAACGCCCTGGAATC